>VBMM01000161.1 GCA_005878415.1 Methanobacteriota archaeon | reverse complement strand
CCGCGCCGAGGCCTTCCAGTTGATCCGCCGGACCTCGTCGCCCGGGACGTACTCGCGGATCCCCCAGAACTCCGTCCCGACCCCGATGCGGCGGGACGGCACCTGGCCGAACCACCGCCGCGTCCGGCGCGGCTGGATCCGCACGCGTCGGAGGTCCTCCATCGCCGGGGCGACGACGAGGCGGGAGTCGAGCGGCACCTCCGCGTCCTCGGCGCCGAGGGCGAGCGGGTCGAGGGACCGCACGCGGACCGGCCCGATCTGGAAGTCCCCCTTGACCGCGGAGCGCACGGTGTAGGAGAGGGGCACGGAGCCGCCCCGTTCGAGCGAGACGACCGCATGGTTCGTCCCCCGCACGACCGCGAGCTCTCGCGGCAGGACGTCCACGATCTCGACCAGGTCCAGCGCGCTCCCTTCATTCCGGACAAGGAGGTCCACGCGCACGTCGGAGCCCGCCTGCACCCGGTCCCTCGAGAGCGCGCGGACCGCGACGACTTCCGGCGTCGCGGGCGGGAACAGCGAGCCGAGGGCGAGGAAGATCACCGGCGACAGGGAGAGGAGGACGACCTGCCAGCTCTGGAGGGCGAGGCCGATCACGAGGAATCCGAGCGAAGTCGCCGCGAGGCCTCCGGACAAGGAGGTCCGCATGTCACGGCACCTTGGGGACCGGCACCTGCGCGAGGATATCGGAGATGACGGACGACGTGCGGACGCCGCGGATCCAGGGATCCGGCTTCAAGATCAGCCGGTGCGCGAGCGCGGGTTGCGCGACCGCCTTCACGTCGTCCGGCGTGACGAAGTCCCGGCCCGCGAGCGCCGCTCGGGCGCGGGACACCTTGAGGAGCGCGAGGGAGCCGCGCGGGCTCGCGCCGATCTCGACCTGGCTGTGGGCCCGGGTCGCCGTCGCGACGTCGACCATGTATCCTTCGACGGCCGGATCGACGTGGACGTCTTCCAGGACGGCTTGGAGCGAGCGGACGTCGTCCGGCGTCGTGACCGGCTCGATCGGCGCGTCGTCGGACCGGCGGTTCCGGCGTCGCTGGAGGATCTCGATCTCCTGCTCGCGGGTCGGATAGCCGACATCGATCTTCAAGAGGAACCGGTCGACCTGGGCTTCCGGAAGCGGATACGTGCCTTCGTGCTCGATCGGATTCTGGGTCGCGATCACGAAGAACGGTCGGTCGAGGCGGAACGTCTCGCCCTCGAGCGTCGCCTGGCGTTCCTGCATCGCCTCGAGCAGGGCCGACTGCGTCTTCGGCGGAGCGCGATTGATCTCGTCCGCCAGGAGGACGTTCGTGAAGACGGGGCCGCGGCGGAGCACGAACTCGCCCGTCTTGCGGTCGAACACGTACGTGCCCGTGATGTCCGCGGGCAGCAGGTCCGGCGTGAACTGGATCCGCCGGAAGGAGAGGCCGAGCCCCGCGGCGAACGACTTCGCGATGAGCGTCTTCGCGAGCCCCGGCACGTCCTCGATCAGGAGGTGTCCGTCGCCTAGGACGGCCCACAGCACGCGCTCGAGGACGGGCCGCTTCCCGACGATCACCGTCTCGACCGCGTCGAGGAGGGACCCACCGATCTCCGCGACGGAGGCGACCTTCACTTCCACGCCTCCATCCGCCCCAGGACCCTGAGGAATTCCGGCCCGAACCCGTCGCGCTGACGCGCCTCGACGACCCATCGGTACCGCTCCTCCAGGTCGCCGATCTGAAGATGCACGAAGTCCTCGAGGACGTCGTCGTGCAAGATCCGCTGGAGCGCCGCCGGATCGCGCTGCGCCTCCCGCATCGACTCCGGCGAGAGGCCGAGGGCGAGGCGAACCCGCTCGACGAACGCGGCCCGCGCGCGGGAGGCGACCAGCACCTGGCTGTACGCAAGGCCGCGCGAAGCGCGCTTCACCGCGGCGGCGAGGGCCTCGAGCTCCCCCTCGCGGATCGTCCCCGGCGTCGGCGGGCCTTCGAGCGGGGCGGGCTCCGCCGTCCGCCGGAGGATCAGGCCCCAGGCGAACAGCGCGAGCCCGGCGAGGAATGCGACCCCGAGGAGCCACTGCATCGAGCCGCTGAATTGAGCGTAATACAAGAGGACGCCGATCAGCGCCGCGAGCGCGATCAGCGCCGCCACTTCCGACCAGAGGGACGTCTGGGATTCCGACGTCCGCACGAGGAGCGGATGGGCCGTCGTCACGGGAAGCGGCCGCCGGAACATGTCACGCCTCCAGCGCCGCCCGGATTCCGCTCAAGCTGTCGATGGCCCGCGCGCGGTCGGCCTCGCGGAGCGCGTGCTCGCTGTACCGGGCCTCCTCGAACAGGGACGTCAGCGTGCCGGAGGCCTCGGGGGAGACGCGCAGCCGATCCACCGCGAGGCGTTCCAACTCCCGCGGCGTCAGGGCCCCCTGTTCCCCGATTCCGCGCGCGCCGAGCAGCCGGCAGAACCGCTGGAAGCACGCGAGGATCGCCCCGCGCACGTCCGCTCCGATCTCGAGTTCCGCGATCGTCGCCTGGACGGCTTCGGACGCGGTGCGCCGACCGTCCGGCGAGCCGCCGTCCTCGTCGCCGACCTCGAAATCACCGGCGTTTCGACGGAGGAGATACGCCATCGCGAGGATCGTCACGAGCACGGTGACGGCCAGGAACAAGCCGAGCGGCGCGCCCACGGAAGCCGGCCACGCCGTCAGGTTGCCGGAGTCCGCCGTCCCCGTCGTCGAATCGGCGGTGGCGTTTCCGGGCGAGAGCGTCTGGACCATCCGCGGCCACGCGAACAGGAGTGCGAGGACCATGATGAGGCCGAGGACCGACGAGAGGATCTCCCACCACGACGGGCGCTTCGCGGGGCGCCTCGCGCGTGTGCGGTTCGCAAGGATCAGGTAGATCGCGCCCGCGAGGAACGCACCGCCGAACCCTACGATCAGGACATCCACGAAGGTCGGATCGAGCACGAACAGGGAGAAGGGGCTCGTTCCCCGGGGCAAGGGCGGCGCGGTCTCATCGCCCGCGTCGAGGTTCGCGACGTTGAACGCCAGGGCCGCCGCGAGCAGGACGGCGAGGAAGAGGAGCACGGGGACCGCCCACGCGGGCCTCCCCCGCCGAAGCCGCAGCACGCCGTTGCGAAGGCCGTCGCCGCTCATAACGATTTCCCGGAACTCCGAGCGGCCCATCCCTGCGCAGGCGGATCAGGCGACGTCCAGCTGCGCGAAGAACCGCTCGCGCCGTTGGCGGCCGTAGATGCGGAGCCCGAACGCCACGACGACGCAGAGGGCCGAGAGGACAAACGGGAGGATCACCAACGCGAAACCGGCCGCGGCGCCCTGCAAGGCGTCCGGGGATGTGGTCGCGTTCGAAAACCCTCTGGCCGGCATCAGGACGGACGCGGACAGGACGTACACCGCGCCGATCATCGCGAGCCCGACGGCGGCGCCCAGCGCGAGCGTGATCGCGACCCGCTCCGGATGCAGGATCTTCCGGCCCTTGTCCGTGAGCTCGTAGTAGATCCACTTGCGGCCCTCGTCGATGCGCTTCACGAGGCCGGCGTTCTGCAGCTTCTCGAGGTGCTCGAGGAGGGTCGGCTTGCTCAGCGCGATCAGGTTGCTGAG
>VBMM01000160.1 GCA_005878415.1 Methanobacteriota archaeon | reverse complement strand
GGGTGACGACCGGGATGAACTGCTTCATGAACTCCTTGCGGGAGGCCGCATCGACTCGGGCGAGCGCGCGACGGAGGACGCTTACGCCGTACACCAGCGCGCCGATCCAAGCGATTCCGAACCAGATGTGGAGAAACCGGAGGACCAATGCGATGACGTCGGCCATGCGCCGCGAATAGCCCACCCACTTAAGAATCTGTTCCGATGGCGAGCGCAGCCTCATATCCCGGCTGCGACTTCGCGGCTCCATGTCCCACCTCGTCGAGGCGATCGAGGCGGAGGCCCGGGGCGATTTCGCCACCGCGCTCGAGCACTACGCGAACCTGACCGAGTCCGGCTCGTCGCTCGACCGCGTCGGGATTTTTCAGGCGCTCGCCCGCTGTCACGAGAAACTCGGTCGACTGGGGGAGGCGGGCGTGTGGCGTCGCCGGGCCGGGCAGGCGTATCTGCGCCTGAAGGACGACGAGATGGCCCAGGACGAGCGGCAGTACCTCGCCCTCGTCGAGTACCGCAATGCCGTACAGGACCTCCACGGCGATCCGTCTCTGAAGGAGGTCGCGAATGAGTACGCTGCCGTCCTGAAGGACAACTTCTCCGGAGGCGCGGAGGGACTCACGCACGAAGGGCTCTTCGCCGGTGCGTTCTTCCGCGCACTCGGGGACCATCTCACCGCCGCGAAGTACTTCTTCGACACCGCCGAGGTGATGAGCGAGCAGGCCTCCACGAGCGGCGATGCGGACTTGCGACAGGCGACGATCCTGGCGTACGAGCGCGCGATGGACTCCGCCACGAAGGCAGGTCGTGCGGACGTCGCGCGGGTGGCACAGATGCGAGCGTACGATCTGCGGCAGACGAAGTGAGCGGCATGTGCACCCTCATCGCCCTCTGGCGGTCCGTCCCGGGATACGACGTCGTGATCGGGATGAACCGCGACGAATCCGCGATGCGTCCGGCGGATTCGCCGGCCCTGGTCGCGGAGGACCCGGTCATCGTGGCCCCGCGTGACCGCCAGGCGGGCGGCACGTGGGTCGGCGCGAGCGGGACTGGACTCGTGGTGGCGCTGTCGAACCGCCGAGGCCGGACGTCCGCGAGCGCCCGATCCCGAGGGCTGCTCGTCCTCGACGCATTGAGGCAGGCCTCCGTTCCGGGGGTGGATGTCCTCCTACAACGCGAGGTTCGCGAGCATGAGTACAACTTTTGGAACCTCTTCGTCGCCTCTCGCAAAGAGGTGCGATTCTTCCGGTACGACGGAGAGATCGGGATGACGCGCGGTCGCGAGGGACTCAACGTCCTCACGAACGAGGGAGGAAATATTGCAACGGATCCGAAGGTGCAGACGATCCAAGGCCTCCTCGCGAAGACGTCGAACCGGGCGATCGAGGACGTTGTACATGCACTCCAGTCCACGCTCCGGACGCACGCGTCCGGGCCGGGGGGAGTGAGCATCTGCGTCCACGCCGCCGGTGGAGGGACGGTCTCTTCGACAATCCTCGCTCTGAGCAACGCGGACCCCGGCGAGAACGTCCTGCTCTACGCGGACGGACAGCCGTGCTCCACGCCATACCGCGACTACCGAGAAGCGATCCGGCGTCTCCCGAGTCCGGGGTGAACCGAGCGGCTACGAAAAGGCTTTCGTGAGCCCNNNNACATCAAGCCGAACGTCCTCGAGATGCTGTGGCGGGAGATCCCGGACCGGGATCGCGTCCGGCGGCTCATGGACGACCCGGGAGGCTTTCTGGACCACATGGATGCCGCCAAGGTGGAGCGGGCCTGCCTCATCAATTACGTCGCACCGGAGGTCATGGGATTCACCGAAGCCGTGAACGGGTTCGTCGCCGGATTCGCGAAGGCGGACCGGAAGCGCCTCATCCCCTTCGGCTCGGTCCACCCGAAACGGACGAAGAACGCGAAGCGGGACGTCGAGCGCCTCGCGTCGAAACTCGAGATGGCCGGGATGAAAATCCATCCGCCGCATCAGCTGTTCGCCGCGAACGCCTACGTGGACGGACGGCTTCCCGCGTTGCGGACGATCTATAAGACCGCCGAGCAGATCGGAATGCCGGTGATGGTCCACACGGGCACGTCGATCTTTCCCGGGGCGCGATCGAAGTACGGAAATCCGATTGACCTCGATGACGTCGCGCAGGACTTCCCGGACCTCACAATTCTGATGGCGCACGGCGGCCGTCCGCTCTGGTGCGTCGAGGAGATCCGCGACAAGGTCCTCTTCGGCTCGGACTGGCCGGCCCCCGGAATTCCAGGGATTCGGGAGAACCTCGACGCGATCCGGGCGTTGCCGTTGTCGCCGGCCACCCGAGAGGCGATCCTCGTCAAGAACGCGGAGCGAATCCTCGCCTGAGCGTTGATGGAATCCGAGGGGTTTATGTCCTTTGGAGGGCGTGTCCGACGCGTGGTGGGACGCGCCCTCGCCGAGCATCCGTTGATCGTAGCCCTCGTCATCATCATCGTCTTCGTTTCCGGGCTCAGCGCCTTGGGGTATGTCTTCCGAAGCACACGACCCGTCATTCAGGGGGCTCTTTTCGGACACGTCGTTGAGGTCGAGGGGGACTGCATGCCCGGGCCCGGCGCGGGAGGTTGCTATTCCCACTTCGTGGCGACGACCGTCGTCGTCCGCGAACCAACCGCCCCATGGGCGACGGAGCCGAGTCCGGTCGTGGCCATGGGACGATCCGGGTTCGATGGATACTACTCTATCGACTTGCCGCCCGGAAACTATAGCGTATTCGCCGAAGACGCCGGAACGGAAACGTGTTCGTTGGCGATAGACACGACGTTGTGTCCCGTCACCATCGTCGACCTGCCTGTCCAGCTCGATCTCGTGATCGATCACGCCGTCCGGTAATCCTGGGGCTGGAGATCCCCAGCGGGATTCCAGGGGCTTCGAAGGCCCAGGAGAACGCGAAAAGCCTTATCCTTCCCGCGGCTAGCGTCGCCGAGCAGTCAGGGAGACGGACCGGATGTCGGATGTGGTCACAGTGGCGGGCGGCTGCTTCTGGTGTCTGCAGCCCGTGTTCCAGGAACTGCGCGGCGTCGAGAGAGTCGAGGTCGGCTATTCCGGCGGCAAGGTTCAGAATCCGTCGTATGAGATGGTGTGCACCGACACGACGGGCCACGCGGAGGCCGTCCAAATCGTGTTCGACCCGACGATTGTCTCCCTCGTGGAAATCCTTCGGATCTTCTTCACCGTGCACGATCCCACGACGCTGAACCGCCAAGGTGGGGACTTCGGAACGCAGTACCGCTCCGCGGTCTTCTATGCGAACGACGACCAGAAGGCGGCCGCGCAGAAGGTCATCGGAGAGTTCGAAGACGCCAAGCTCTGGGCCCATCCGTTCGTCACGGAGCTCGCGCCCTTGTCCGCGTTCTATCGCGCCGAGGAGTACCACCAGGACTATTTCCGCAAGAACCCGACGGCGGGCTACTGCCGCGCGGTCGTCGCGCCGAAGGTCGCGAAGTTCCGGAAGCAGTTCGCGGCGAAGCTGAAGGCGCCGGTGGCGGCACCCAAAGGCATTTAACGCGCCCGCGCCTGCGCTCCGCGCATGGGGAAAAACCGCCTCGCCCGGGAGACATCGACGTATCTCAAGGGCGCGGCGAACCAGCCCGTCGACTGGCATCCGTGGGGCGAAGAAGCCTTCGGGCGGGCGAAGGAACTCGACCGGCCGATCCTCCTCGACATCGGGGCGACGTGGTGCCATTGGTGCCACGTGATCGACCGCGAATCGTACGAGGACCCCGAGCTCGCCCAGGTGATCAACGAGAATTTTGTTGCGATTAAGGTCGACCGGGACGAGCGACCCGACATCGACGTCCGCTACCAGCACGCGGTCGGCGCTTTCACGGGATCCGGGGGTTGGCCTCTCACCGGCTTCCTGACGCCGGACGGCAAGATGTTCTACGGCGGCACGTACTTCCCGCCGAAGGACGCGTTCGGACGCCCGAGCTTCCGCCGCGTCCTGCTGGCGATGGCGGAGGCGTACCGCACGAACAAGGCCGACACCGTGCGCGAGGCCGAATCGCTGCATCGCGCGCTCGCCGAGGGACGCGCGACCCTCGTCGAAGAGGGTGTCGTGAACGACGCGATGCTGAAGGAGAGCCTCGACACCTTGCGCGGCCAGTTCGACCCGGTGAACGGCGGAATCTCCGGCCAGCAGAAGTTCCCGCATGCGGGCACGATGGAGTGGGTCATGGCCCGCTACCACCGCACGCGGGAACCGGGCCTCGCGACGATCTTCACGCGCACGCTCGGATCGATGGCCCGCGGTGGCGTGTACGATCAAGTCGGTGGGGGCTTCCACCGCTACGCGACCGACCCGCGGTGGATCGTGCCGCACTTCGAGAAGATGCTCTACGACAACGCGGGGCTCCTCGCGAACTACGTGCACGCGTGGCAGCTCACGAACGACCCGCTCTTTCGCGAGACCGCAGAGGGGATCCTCCGTTGGACAGAGGAGGTCCTCTCCGACCGTACGCACGGCGGGTACTACGCCAGCCAAGATGCGGATGTCGGGCTCGACGACGACGGTGACTACTTCACGTGGACGCTCGACGAATTCAAGGATGCCGTGACCGCGGACGAGGCGCGAGTACTCGCCCTCCTATACGAAGTCGGCGACCGCGGCGAGATGCGACACAACCCGAAGAAGAACGTCCTGTTCATCGACCAAGAGCCCGAGGCGATCACGAAGGCCCTGGCCCTTCCCGTGCAGCGAACCCTCGAGCTCATTGTCAGTGGGAAAGCGAAGCTGAAGGCCGCGCGGGACAAGCGACCGTCGCCGGCGGTCGACACGACGATCTTCGCTTCCTGGAACGGCATGATGATCTCGTCCGTCCTCGAGGCGGCGATGGCGTTCGGCCGGGAGGACCTTCGCGGATTCGCGCTGAAGTCCCTCGGGCGGATCGTGACCGAACTGTGGTCGAAGCAGGATGGCATGTGGCACGCGCTCGCGGACGGGACCCGCAAGGTGCGCGGGCTCCTCGAGGATCACGTGTACATGATGGACGCCCTGCTGTCCGCGTACACCGCCACCGCCGACGCCGCGTTCCTGCGGAGCGCGGAGGACGTGATGGCCTTCACCCTGAAACACTTCTGGGATAAGGCGGGCGGCTTCGTCGACATCGCGCCGGAGTTGCACGAAGGGGTCGGACTCCCGCTGCGGGAGGTCCGCCGTCGGCCCATGGAGGACTCGCCGTACGCCGGGCCGAACGCGATTGCGGCGCTCGCCCTCCAGAGGCTCCACGCTCTCACCGGGAACGACGATTATCGGCTGCACCACGACGAACTCATGATCGCCTTCGCCGGGGAGGCCAGCCGGTACGGCCCCGTGTTCGCGGGGACGTACCACCTCGCGGCCGAGCTGTGGATCCACCCGCCCGCCGAGGTCGTGATCCTCGGGCCGCGGGACGACCCGACGACGCTCGCGTTACGGGCCGCGGCGACCGAGACGTTCGCGCCGGGGAAGACCGTCCTCGTCGTGGACCGTGACGACGCGTACGTCCCGGCGCTCGTCGAGCCGATGCGCGCGACCCGCGAGGCGAAGGCGGGACCCATAGCCTTCGTGTGCCAAGGGAACGTCTGCTCTCCGCCAATCGCAGACCCGGACCGCGTGCGTGCGCTCCTCGCCGGCGGGAGCCCGAAGGCCGCGTGACACACTTGGGCGAAGGAGCAACCCGCATGGGGATGCCCCCGACGGGGAGTCAACGTCTAGGCGTCGCCGCTCCGCGGTCGTGTCGCACGGCCGGTTGCGTTACCTAAAATGGTAAGCATGACAGAACCGTACGGTGAGTGTGGGTCATTGAGAGTAACCTCGGACGGCACCGCACCGGCCGCTGACCCATCGGAGATCTTCGTAATTGCGGGGTCATTGATATGCTT
>VBMM01000030.1 GCA_005878415.1 Methanobacteriota archaeon | reverse complement strand
CCTGACTCCTATCGGGCCTTTCGTGGCGGCTTGAGGAGCTTCACGGCCGCGGCGTGCGGGTCGATCCGGCGATCGGCGACATCCTGCGCGAGTTGGTCGAACGCCGCGCCCAACCGGGAGGTGTCCTCGACCCGACGGGCGAGGGATCGTTGCGCGTTCTCCAGGATTTCGAGCCGGGCCCGTGCCACTTCCCGGTTTCGCCGGAGACCGGTCCGGTCGAGGAACTCCGCATGCCGCATCAGGGCGTCGGCGAGTTCGTCGATTCCGCGGCCATCGGTCGCTATCGTGCGGACGATCGGCGGCGTCCAACCGTCGCGGGCCTCGAGCTGGAACTTCAGGTTCGCCACGAGGACGTCGTCGTTGCCCAGGTCCACCTTGTTCACGACGTAGACGTCGCCGATCTCCAGGATCCCCGCCTTCATGGTCTGGACCACGTCCCCGGTCAGGGGCATCTCGACGACGACCGTCGTGTGGGCACGGGTCGCAATCTCCACCTCGCTCTGTCCCGCGCCGACCGTCTCGACGAACACCACGTCCATGCCGAGTGCGTCGAGCACCCGGACGGCATCGAACGTCGCGAGGGCGAGCCCCCCCGCGTGCCCGCGCGTCGCCATCGATCGGATGAAGACGCCGGGATCGACGCCCGTGTCGGCCATTCGGATGCGGTCGCCCAGTACCGCGCCGCCCGAATACGGGGACGTCGGATCGACCGCCACGACGCCGACCTTCTTGTCCTTCGCTCGGAACGTGCGGACCAGGCGGTTGATCAGCGAACTCTTCCCCGCTCCCGGCGGCCCCGTGAACCCGACGACATGGGCGCGACCCGTGTGCGGAAAGATCCGCGCGACGGCCTCGACCGCCTCGGCCTCGTCGTCCTCGATGAGCGAGATGACCTTCCCCGCTGCCCGCTTCTCCCCCCGGAGGAGGGCCCGGACCAGCTCGGGGACCGAGTCCCGCGGTCGTCGGGGGGACGCGGTCCGGCGGGTCACCGCCTCACGCCCCTTTGCCCGCCTTCTCGAAGAACGCGACGATCTCGCGGAGGGGCGTCCCGGGACCGAACACCATCCGGATGCCCGCCTTCTTCAGCTTCGGGACGTCCTCCTCCGGGATGATCCCTCCGGCCACGACGATGATGTCGCCCGCCTTCCGCTTCCGGAGCAGCTGGACGACGGCCGGGAAGAGCGTCATGTGGGCACCGCTCAGCGACGAGAGGCCGATCGCGTCAACGTCCTCCTGGATCGCGGCTTCGACGATGTCCTCCGGCGTCTGCCGCAGGCCGGTGTAGATGACCTCCATCCCCGCGTCCCGCAACGCGCGGGCGACGACCTTCGCGCCGCGGTCGTGCCCATCCAGGCCGGGTTTCGCGATGAGCACGCGGATCTTTTTCGGCATGGCGCACCCTCAGTAGAGCAGCGGTTCCTCCCAGACGCCGAAGACCTCGCGCATCACGTCGCAGATCTCGCCGAGCGTCGCCTTCGCGCGCACGGCGTCGAGGATCAGCGGCATCGTGTTCTCGTCGCCTTCGCATCCCGCGCGGAGACGGTCCAAGGCGCGGGCATGCTTCTTGGCGTCCCGAACGCGTCGGATCCGGCGGAGCCGCTCGAGCTGTCCTCGGAACGACGCCTCGGAGACGCGCAGCGGCTCGACCTCGGACTGCTCGTCGACGGTGAAGTCGTTGACGCCGACGATCGTGCGCTCTCCGTCCTCGATCTCCCGCTGGTAGCGGTACGCGGAGTTCGCGATCTCCTGCTGGAAGAACCCTTTGCGGATCGCCGGGATCACGCCGCCGAGACCGGAGATCCGATCGAAGTATCGGTACGCGTCCTCCTCGAGCTCGTCCGTGAGCGCCTCGAGGAAATACGAGCCGCCGAGCGGGTCGACCGTGTTCGCGACGCCGCTCTCGTGCGCCAGGATCTGCTGCGTCCGGAGGGCGATCCGCGCCGCCTTCTCGTTCGGCACCTGGTACGCCTCGTCGTACGCGTTCGTGTGCAGCGACTGCGTGCCGCCGAGGACCGCGGCGAGGGCCTGCACCGTCGTACGGACGATGTTGACCTCCGGCTGTTGGGCGGTCAGGCTCACCCCGGCCGTCTGCGTGTGAAACCGCAAGAGCCACGAGCGCGGATTCTTCGCGCCGAACGTGTCGCGCATCTCCCGCGCCCAGATCCGCCGGGCGGCCCGGTACTTCGCGAGCTCCTCGAAGAGATCGTTGTGCGCGTTGAAGAAGAACGACAGGCGGGGCGCGAAGTCGTCGACCGCCAGGCCGCGGTCGATGCCCCACCTCACGTATTCCATGCCGTTCGCGAGGGTGAAGGCGAGCTCTTGGGCCGCCGTCGCACCCGCCTCGCGGATGTGGTACCCGCTGATCGAGATCGTGTTCCACTGCGGCACCTGCGCGGAACCGAATTCGAACGTGTCGACCACGAGCCGCATCGAGGGCTCGGGCGGGAAGATCCACTCCTTCTGCGCCTGGTACTCCTTCAGGATGTCGTTCTGGATCGTCCCGCGGAGCGTAGACCAGGACGCACCGCGTTCCTCCGCCATCGCGAGGTACATCGCCCAGATGACGCTCGCCGGCGAGTTGATCGTCATCGATGTGCTCACCTCCCCGACGTCGATCCCGTCGAACAGGATCTTCATGTCTTCGAGGGACGAGACCGCCACGCCGCACGTGCCAAACTCGCCTTTCGCCTCCGCGTCGTCCGTGTCGTATCCGTACAGCGTGGGCATGTCGAACGCGACGCTGAGGCCGGTCTCGCCGTGCGCGATGAGGTACTTGAACCGCTCGTTCGTGTCCTCCGCGCTCCCGTAACCGGCGAACATCCGCATCGTCCAGAGGCGGCCTCGGTACATCGTGGGGTGGATGCCGCGGGTGAAAGGGAACTCGCCCGGTGCGCCGAGTCGGTCCACGGAGGGCTTGTCGGCGATATCGAGGGGCGTGTAGAGCCGCTTGACGGTGCGGCTGGAGGTCGTCAGGAACTCCTTGCGGCGTTCCGGGAGGACTTTCAGGGCGTCCTTGAGCGTTGTCTCCTCCCACCGCTTCCGTTCCTTTTCGAGACCGCGGCGCTCGTCCGCGTTGCGCATGAAACCCTCGGGTGGTTTCAAACGCCGGTGCCTATAAGATGATTGCGCCGCTACTCGGTAACGAGCGACTCGACGATCGTCTTCGCGAGGCCTTGGAACGCCTGCTCGACGTTGTCGCCCGACTTCGCCGACGTGTAGAGGACCGGGCACTCGTACGACCGCAGGATGGACGAGGCTTCCTCCGGTGTCGTTTCGCGGCGGTGCGTGAGGTCCGTCTTGTTGCCGAGCGCGTACACCGGGATGGGGCCGACCGAGTCGCGCACGCCGTCGATCCACTTCGTCAGGTCGCGCAGGGACGCCACGCGGGTCGTGTCGAACACCGCCAGGACGCCTTTCGCGCCGTGAAAGTACGCTTCCTTGAAGAGCTGCAGGAAGGTTCTTTTGCCCATAATGTCCAGGATCATCATGTCGACTTGGACCGGGCGGCCTTGCACCGACCCCAAGGCGACGGTTTTCTTCGACACGACGGCGCCCAGGGTGCGGATGTACGATTCGTCGAACGCGCCGGACACGAAGCGGTGGATGAGGCTCGTCTTGCCGACGCCCTCCTCGCCGACGAGGCAGATCTTGAACTTGTAGGTCTTCGACTCCGGGTCTATCGAGGGCCTGCGCAGCATGTCAGCCGTTGATAGCCAGGAGGGGGGTTATCAAGCCGTCGGGCTGGTTTTCATTTTGTGGAACGGGCGGGCTCGAACCCTTCGATGTCTGCGATCGTCCCGGTCCGCGCCTCCCGCGGTCGGACCCGGATGTGGACGCGCATCCCCGGCCGGGCGGCGTCCGGGGTCGCCAGGAGGCGGTGGAGCAGCCCACCGCGTACCCCCTTGAACGTGACGAACGCCCAGACCTGCGGCGGCGATGCGAGGGCCCCGGTGCGGTCTTGGTGGGCGACCGTGAGGGAGGCGACCTGGCCCTCCGGCGGGACGGGGACGAACTCCGTGAGCTCCGCGAAGCACTCCTCGCAGAAGATCCGCGGCGGGAGGTAGTCGAGGCCGCACGCGGTGCACCGAGCGGCGAGGAGGCGGCCCTCGTCCCGAAGCGCGACGAAGAACCGTTGCCCGGCGAGGCCGGATGTGTAGATGTAGTCGGCCTCCATGTTCCCCTCCCAGGCCCGGTACCGCCGGGCGTCCGTCGTCCGCTCGAGGAAGGTCATCGTTCCCCCTCCCGCAGCGGCCGGAAGTAGCGGATGTCGAGGACGCTCCCCTTCCGCTCCTCCGCGGGCCTCCAGACAGCCCTCACCCGCATGCCGATCCGGATCTCGTCTTTCGTCATCTCGCCGAAGTAGTGCATCATCCCCATCTTCGGGGAGGCGCCGTCGAGGCTCACGACGCCGACCAGGATCGGCTCCGAGATCCGCTTCGCATCCGTGTCGAGATACGAGACCGAGTACGTCTCGATCGTGCCGGTGTCGCGGATGTACGTCCACGCATCCGTCGGCCGGAAGCATTCCTCGCAGAACATCCGCGGCGGGAACAAGATGCGTTCGCAGCGATGACAGGTCCGCGCGATCAGACGGCCGGCTTGGAGCTCTTCGAGGAACCGGGAGATCGCCTCGCCCGCGGACCACGCGTACTTGGCGTCCGGCCGGAACCGCGTCTGGGTGACCTTTCCCTCGAGCAGGTCGGCGGCGCTCAGCTCGACCCCGGGCCACTTCGCGACGCGAGCGGTCATGCCCGCATCACCACCACGCAGCCGTACTGCATGAGGTCGCCCCACGCCTGCGACACCCCGGTGCGGACCTCGTGCGGGATCTGCCGCTTGCCCGCCTGGCCGGTGAGCTGCCAGAACAGCTCGCCGATCTTCATGCCCATCGTCGCGGCGATCGGATTGCCGACCCCCATCAGCCCGCCGGACGGGCAGACGGGCAGGTCTCCGTCCCGCTGCGTCACGCCTTCCCGGGTGAGGGTCGGCGCCTCGCCCTTCTTCGCGAGCAGCAATCCTTCGAGGTGGTGCAGTTCCTTGTAGTCGAACGGGTCGTACGGCTCCGCGAAGTCGATCTCCCGGCGGGGATCGCGGACCTTCGCCATGCCGTACGCCATCTTCGCGGCGCGGGCGACATACTCCGGGAAGACGAGGTCCCGGTCCGTCCACATCGTCGAGTCGATGCACCACCCGACGCCGGAGATCCATGCGCGGTCCTTGATCCGTCGCCGGCGGATGAAGTCGTCCGACGCCAGCACGACGGCGGACGCGCCGTCGCTGGGAGGGCTGATGTCGAGCCGCTGGACGGGCCACGCCATGACCTCGCTCTTCAGGACGTCGTCGACCGTGATGTTTGCGTCCGCGAGCTGGGCGCACGGATGGCCGACCGCGTTCCGCTTGTTCTTGACCGCCACGCGGGCGATGTCCTCCTTCTTGATCCCGTAGACCGTCATGTAGCGGTTCATCTCCATCGCGAAGATCCACACCAGGTTGGGCTTCAGCGGGCGGTCCAGGATCGGGTCCCAGATGTGCGCGAAGACCGACTGCGGGTGCGGCTGGCAGGAGGACATCTTCTCCTCGTTCACGACCAGCACGACGTCCGCGAGGCCGGAGGCCACATGCCACCAGCCCGCGATCGTGCTGAACACGCCGGTCCCGCCGCCCGTGAAGACGCGCGTGTACGGCTTGCGGTACCCGCCGCAGCCGTCGAGGAGGTACTCGCCCTTCATGTGCACGCCATCGAAGGCGTCCGGCGCGGTGCCGTTCACCACCATGTCGACGTCGCCGATCGACAGGCCGGCGGAATCCAGCGCCATCCGCGTGGCCTCGAAGCACATCTCCTTCCCGGTCTCCTGGAGTCGCCGTCGGAAGATCGTCATGCCCGCGCCGATCACGCCGACTTTCCTCACGGTCCCGCCCCCAGCACGGCGACGGCCCCCGTCGCGCTCGGGACGAAGCGCCACGCCTGCGCCACGCCGACCTTCGCCCCGTCGATCTGCCGCGAGCCCGCGTCGCCCCGCAGTTGGAGCGCCACCTCCGCCGCGCGATGCAAGCCGGTCGCCTCGAACACGTTGCCGCAGCCGAGCGAGCCGCCGGAGATGTTGACGGGCAGCCGGCCGTCCGCGGCGTAGGCGCCTCGCAGCGCCGCCTTGCCGGCTTCGCCGGACTTCGCGAGTCCGAGCGCCTCGAGGTGCTGCAGCTCCTTGTAGGAGAACCGGTCGTCGACCTCGGCGACATCGATCTCGCTCGAGGGCCGGCGGACCTTCGCGAGCCGGTACGCCATGCCGGCCGCCAGGCGCGCGTACGTCGCCCCGGCCCAGTCGCGCGTCTCGAGGCTCGGGGAGTCGCTCGCCCACCCCACGCCCCGGATCCAGACGGGGTTCGCATGGAGGCGGCGCGCCGCGCGGTCCGACGCGAGGACGAGGACGACCGCGCCGTCGGCGGGCCCGCTGATGTCGAGCGACCGGAGCGGTTCGAACCGCGCCTCCGAGGCCGCCACGTGGTCCATGTCCACCGCCGCGCCGTATGCCGCGATCGGATTCCGCAAGGCATTCCGTCGGGTCTTCGAGACCACCGCGTCGAGCGCCTTCGTCGGAGTGTGGGTCGCTCGCAGGTACGCGGCCGCCTCGAGCCCCGCGACCACGTACGGATGAAATCCGAGCGGCTTGTTCCAGATCGGGTCGAGGCCGTGCTCGATGATGCCGATCGGCGTGAGGACGTCGGAGATCTTGCTGTGCGCCTCGACGACGGCGACCTCGATCAGTCCGGTCTGGATCTGCATGAAGGCGTTCGCGAGTCCCTGCAGGCCGTCGCCCGAGACGGTGCACGTCGGCCGGAGCGCCGCGCCGAGCTGGTCCGGGACGAACTCGTCGAAGATCCCGAATCCCTCGTAGTAGTCCTCGGCGCACGTGACGAACGAGCCGACGTCGGCCCGAGGATCCACGCCCGCATCCGCGTACGCGCGGGACGCGGCCTCGAACATGAGCTCCTTCCAACTGTACTCCGGCGTCGACGGCCGGAACGCCGTCAGGCCGACGCCGATGATCCCGACTCGCATGGCCTCCCTTCCCGCGGCGGCAAAGCGGCGTACGGGGAAAAGACTGTCGGACGAGGCGACCCGGGGAAGGACTTAAGGCCCGCCAACCGCCTTCGCGCATTCCGAAGGCGTTCGCCTGCCCCTATACTACTTCGATATGGAGACGACGGGCGACGACCCGGCGCAAGACCGCATCATCACGGTGCAATACCAGCCTCTCGCGGACGGGCTGACGCCGACGGGCGCCTTCCAGATCGTGGCGGAGTGGGAATGGGGGGAGAAGCAGGCGATCCAGACGGTCCTCGAGAAAGGCGTCCTCGAGCCCACGTGGGATTTCGTGCCGGTCGGGAATCGCCTGCGGTTCGACCTGACGTTCCTGATCGAGCGAGCGACGAAGTGGAAGCTGATCGACTGGGACATGGGGAAGCTGAAGTACTATTGGTTCACGAAGCCGTACTTTGACCTCTCGTCCGTGCTCGTCCTGCTGAACCGCGGCTCGTTCGAGGGATCGAGCCTCCATCGGTACGCGGACAAGGAGAGCGGCAGCCGGGTTCCGAAGATGTACCGGGACGGGCGCTACCTCGATATCATCGAGTACGTAACGCGCGAGCGGGAAGCCGCAATGGATGTGTTGAACGAGAGTCTCCAGGTATTGGGAGATCTCGGAGACAAACGGCGAAGGCCGCCCCAGGCCTCGGGCGCGGCCGACTGATTTTGAGACCCTACAAAAGACACCAGCCTCACCGATCGATTTTGCAGCAGCATCCTGCAACACGCCCGAGCCAGAGGAGCGAAGCCCTAAAGGCGCGCCTGCAATAGGGTTCTCAGGGCGCGACATGGATTTCGAACTGAAACCCGAACACGAGATGATCCGACGGACGGTCCGCGATTTCGCGGAGAAGGAGATCCGTCCGGTCGCGGCGGAGGTCGACCGGACCGGCGCGTTCCCGAAGGCGACCGTCGTGAAGCTGGCGGGACTTGGGCTCTTGGGCGTGGCAATACCGCAGGAGTACGAGGGCGCAGGTCTCGATTCCGTCGCCCTCGCGATTGGGATCGAGGAGGTCGCACGCGTCTGCGGGTCCCACGCGCTCATCATGGCGGCCCACAACTCACTGTGCACCGGCACGATCTGGCTCGCGGGGACCGAGGAGCAGAAGCGGCGGTACATCCCAGACCTGGCCAGCGGTCGCAAGATCGGAGCGTGGGCCCTCACCGAACCCACGAGCGGCTCCGATGCGGCGGCGATGCGCACCACCGCGAAACGGACGAAAGACGGATGGGTCCTCAACGGCACGAAGACGTTCTGCACAAACGCCCCCGTAGCCGGAACGTTCGTGATCCATGCGATTACGGATCCGTCGAAGGGGAACCGCGGGATCAGCGCCTTCATTGTGGAGCGAGGGAACCGCGGGCTGTCCATCGGCAAAGTCGAGGACAAGCTCGGGGTCCGCGGGAGCGCGACCTCGCAGGTGATCCTCACGGACTGCAAGGTCCCGAAGGAAGCGCTCTTGGGCCTGGAAAACGGAGGATTCACGAACGCCCTGAAGATCCTCGACGGGGGCCGGATCGGAATCGGCTCGATGGCGGTCGGGATTGCGCAGGGGGCGTTCGAGGAATCCGTGAGGTACGCGAAAGAACGGATCCAATTCGACAAGCCGATTGCAGAGCATCAGGCGATCCAATTCATGCTCGCCGACATGGCGACGCGGATCGAGGCCGCTCGAACGTTGGTGCGACGCGCGGCGTGGCTGAAAGATCAGAGGAAGCCGTTCAAGAAAGAGGCCGCGATGGCCAAGCTCTACGCGAGCGAGATGTCGTCGTTCGTGACGAACAAGGCAGTGCAGCTCCACGGCGGATACGGATACATCGCGGACTATCCCGTAGAACGGATGTTGCGCGACGCGAAGCTGACCGAAATCGGAGAAGGCACAAGCGAGATTCAGAGGATTGTCATCGCCCGTGAACTGATGCGGGAGTGACTCGGGGCCCCTTTGTAGGATCCCACAAAAACACGCGGCCGGCAGTCCCCGGGTTTGCAGTCGCAAACGCAATCGTCGCGAGTCCTGATACATCTTTATATCGCGCGCGTTCATCCAGCCGCGAATGCCTGAGGGTGAATACGAAGTCGAGCTCTTCCGCAAACAGGGATTCACCCGCCAGACGTGCGCGAAGTGCGGCAAGGCGTTCTGGTCGATCGGTCAGCACGAGACGTGCGGCGAGGCCCCGTGCCAGGAGTACGACTTCATCGGGAATCCTCCGTTCGCGAAGAAGCTCACATACCGCGCGATGCGCGAGGACTTCCTCTCCTACCTGGAGCAGAACGGCCACACGCGGGTGAAGCGCTATCCGATCGTCGCCCGGTGGCGGGACGACGTCTTCTTCGTGCAGGCGAGCGTCTATCCGTTCCAGCCGTGGGTGATCAGCGGCGAGGCCAGCCCGCCCGCGAACCCGCTCGCGCTCTCCCAGCCGTGCGTGCGGTTCCTCGATGTCGACAACGTCGGGAAGACAGGCCAGCACTTCACGATGTTCGAGATGATGGCCCACCATGCGTTCAACTTCCCCGGGAAATTCCTGTACTTCAAGGATCATACGGTCGAGCTGTGCCACGGCTTCCTCACGGAGCGGCTTGGTCTGAAGCCGGAGGTCCCGCGGTACAAGGAGTCGTGGTGGGAGGGCGGCGGGAACAGCGGGCCCTGCTTCGAAGTGGTCTTCGGTGGCGCGGAGGCCGCGACGCTCGTGTTCATGATGAACCGCGACGTGAACGGACATCGCGTGCCGATGGACACGACGGTCGTCGACACCGGCTACGGCCTCGAGCGACTCACGTGGCTCTCTCAAGGCACGACGTCCGCGTACGAGGCGGTCTTCGGCGACTCGCTCGCCTATCTGAAGCGGGCCACGGGGGCGAAGCGCGTCGATGATCGCGTGCTCCGCGAATATTCGAAGGTCGCGGGGATGTTGAAGATCGAGAGCCTCGCGGACATCCGCGAGATCCGCCGGCAGACCGCGGAGCGGGTCGGGATCTCCGTCGACGAACTCGTCGCGCAGATCTCCCCGCTCGAATCCCTGTACATCGTGTGCGATCACTCCCGGGCCCTCATCTTCATCCTGGGCGACGGGGTCGTGCCGTCGAACAGCCGGGAGGGATACTTCGCCCGCCTGCTCGTGCGCCGCGGACTCCGAGCGCTGAAGGATCTGAACATCACGTACAGCCTCGCAGACACCGTCTCGTTCATGATCGACCAGATGCGCGAAGACTATCCGGAGTTCTTCTTCAACAAGGGCGACATCCTCAAGCTCCTCAAGGTCGAGGAGACGCGGTACAAGGAGACGCTGGAAAAGGGCCGCGCGACGGTCGGTCGAATCGCGGACGAACTCAAGGCGGCCGGGACAGGCTTCGACGTCGACACGCTGATCCAGCTATACGACAGCCACGGCCTGAACCCCGACGTCGTGCGCGAGTTCACGGACATGCCCGTCGATATCCCGGACGACTTCTATGCACGCGTCGCGGCCCGCCACGAACGGCCCACGGGCGCCGAGCCCGCGAAGAAATTCGCGATCTCGAAGACGCTGCCTCCGACGAAGCTCCGCGTGTACGAGGACAAGAGGAAGCGCGTATTCCGCGCCAAGGTCCTCGCGGTCGAGGGCGAAGCGGTCGTCTTGGACCAAACGTACTTCTACCCGGAGGGCGGCGGCCAGGAGGCGGACCACGGCACGATCGCCGACCGCGAGGTCTACGACGTCCAGAAGGTCGGGCCGACCGTGTTGCACTTCGTCCGCGGCGACGCATCGGCGCTCGTCGGCACGCGCGTCGCATGCGCGATCGACGGCGAGCGGCGCGAGGCGTTGATGCGGAACCACACCGCGACGCACATCGTCCTCGGCGCCGCGCGGAAGGCGCTCGGGAACCACGTATGGCAGGCGGGGGCGCACAAGGGCGCCGACATGGCGCGCCTCGATATCACGCACTTCGACGCGCTCTCGGACACGGAGGTCGCGAAGATCGAGGCGCTCGCGAACGAGGAGGTCCTCGCGCGACGCCAAGTGCGGGCGAAGTTCATGGCCCGCGACGTCGCCGAGCGGAAGTTCGGCTTCCGGCTCTACCAGGGGGGCTCCGTCCCCGGGGGCGAGTTGCGCGTCGTCGAGATCCCGAAGTGGGACGTCGAGGCGTGCGGCGGCACGCATGTCTCGCGGACGAGCGACGTCTCGCTGATCAAGATCCTCCGCTCGACGCGAATCCAGGACGGCGTCGTCCGCCTCGAGTACGCCGCCGGCAAAGGCGCCCTCGACGCCGTGCGCAAGCAAGTCGACGAACTCGCACGGGTCGCGGAGATCCTCGAGGTGCCCCTCGACCACGTCGTCCCGGCGGCCGAGCGGATGGTGGCCGAGTGGAAGGAGTACCGCAAGCTCTCGCAGCGGGCGACGGACGAGCAGGCGGCCGCGAAGACGCGAAAGGAGATCGAGACCGCGAAGGGTCCGTGGCCGATCCTGCGGTCCGAGGTCCCGCAAGGCGTCGGCTTCATGCTGTCCATGTCGAAGGCGACGGCCTCCGAGTCCCGTGCCGTCGGCATCTACTGGGCCCCGTCTCCGAGCGACGTGAAGCTCGTCCTCACGCGCGGCGCGCAAGTGCCGGTCGACGCCGCGGAGCTCGTCCGGAGCGTCGCGCCAGAGTTCCACGGCAAGGGCGGGGGGAAGCCGGACTTCGCCCAGGCCAGCTTCCCGAACGCCGACCAAGCGCGAGCCGCCGCGGCGCGGCTCGAAGAGCTCGTCCGCAAGCAACTCGGGATCGAGAGCGGATGACATGGGCCTCCGCGCCTGGCGCCGCCGGATCCGGGAGTACGACGAGATCACGAACGTCGGGCCGATTGTCCGCCGGTACTTCGTGATCGGCGCGTTCGACGGCGCGCTGACGATCCTCGGCATCATCATCGGCACGGTCGCCGTGGCCGCCGACGAATCGCACAAAGCGATCATCCTCTCCGCATCGATCGGAGCCGGGATCGCCCTCGCGGTGAGTAGCGCCGTCGGGGCGTACGAGGCCGAACGGGTCGAGAAGAAACTGGACGTGCGCTCGATCGAGCGGGCGATGCTCGCCCGGCTCAGCGAGGAGCACAAGGAGGCGTTCCGGTTCGCCGCCATCGTCAGCGCCCTCGTCCATGGCGTCTCCCCGATGATCGCGGCGTTCCTCCCTCTGGTCCCGTTCTTGTTCCTCGACGTCCGCACCGCGACGGTCGTCGCGATCGGCGTGACGCTCGTCATCCTGTTCGTGATCGGGGTGTACCTCGGCAACCTCGTGCGCGAGCGCGTCGTCATCACGGGCTTGCGGTTCGTCGCCGCGGGCCTCGGGACCGCGGCCCTCCTCTGGCTGTTCGGCGCGCGGCCGGGGTGAGCCCCGCACCTTTTAATACATGGGAAGGTTCGCTCGGCCGATGGACTCGCCGGCGGCGGAAATCGAATCGATCCGGACCGTCGTCGCGAAGTACTTCACGGTGTACGGCGTCGTGGTGACGCCGCTCGCGCTGACGTTCCAAGTCACGTCGCCGACCGGCAGCATCGATGCGCCGTTCGACGGACTCCGGCAGGAGCTCGTTCCGAAAGACTACATCCCCACGATCACGCAGGAACGGGGCGAGACCCTCGTCCACGTGCAACGGCGACCGCGGATGCGGTTCGCGCGGCGACAGGTGAACCTCCTCCTGCTCCTCCTGACGCTCCCCTCGATCGTCTTCTTCGGCGGCGCGTGGAACTGGTCCTCCTACTCCGGCGAACCGATCCTCTCCGCCGCGTCCATCGGCTACGGCAGTCTGTTCTTCTCGCTCCCGCTCCTCACGATCCTCGGCTCGCACGAGATGGGCCACTACCTCGTCGCCAAGCGGTACAAGGTCCAGGCCTCGCTCCCGTTCTTCCTGCCCTCGTTGCCGCCGCTCGGCACGCTCGGCGCGTTCATCAGCTTGCGAGACCCGATCCCGAACCGCCGGGCCCTCCTGGACATCGGCGTCTCCGGGCCGCTCGTCGGCTTCGCGATCGCGATCCCCGTGACGCTCGCGGGCCTCGCCCTCTCGACGGCGTCGCCGTCGCTGCCGCCCAGCGTCGCCGGCGAGCAGATCCAAGCGTCCTTGTTGTTCAACTTCCTCTCGCTGTTCTTCCCGCTGCCCGACTCGTTCGTCATGCATCCCCTCGCCTTCGCGGGGTGGGTCGGGCTCTTCGTGACCGCGATCAATCTCCTCCCGGCGGGGCAGCTCGACGGCGGACACGTGGCCCGCGCCCTCTTCGGGAGGAACCAGTTCTACCTGTCCTGGGCCGCAATCCTCCTGCTGTTCACGATGAGCTACTTCTACATCGGCTGGATCTTCTTCGCCTTCCTGATCCTGATGCTCGGCGCGCGCCATCCGCCGCCGCTCAATGACCTCACGCGCCTCGATCCGGTCCGCAAGCTCGTCGGAATCGCAGCGGTCGTGATCCTCTTCCT
>VBMM01000159.1 GCA_005878415.1 Methanobacteriota archaeon | reverse complement strand
GGACGGCCGTGGTCGGCGACGTCCTCGGGACGACCGCTCTGTACGCGGTCGTCCGGCGCGTGCTCGTCGAGGGCCGGCGGATGCCCGGCTGGCTCGAGCGGGGGATGCAGCGGTGGACGGGCTTCCTCCTCGTGCGGGACGAGCGGGTGATCCTGCTGAACCGCCTCGCGCCGGTCGTGCCGTTCGTCGGCGCGTTCATCGCGACCCTCCGCTGGGACTACCGTCGGTCGATCGCGTACGTCGCGGTGGGGGGCCTCGCGAAGTACGCCGTCCTGTTGTTCGTGGTCTTCGAGGTCGGGGTCGCGTACGACGTCGCGACCGCGCGGTGGATCACCCTCGGGCTCGTCGTCGCCGTCGTGGCCCTCTCGTTCGTGGGCTCGTTCCTCGTGCGGAGGCGGGCGACGGCACCGAGGTCCTGAGCGCACCGCTCACCGCGCGGGCTCCGGCCGGAACCACTTCGCGGGCGTCCGGCCCGTCGCGTAGTACAGCAGGGTCGAGGCGACGTACTCCATGAGGAGCGTCCGAGCGTACCCGTGGGCGCGGAACCGCCGCATCGAGGTGCGGACCGTCCGCGGGAGGATCCGGAACACGCCGAGGGAGCGGGAGCGCATCGCGAGGTCGTGCGTCTCGTTCAGGAGCATGTCCTCCCGCAGCCCGCCGAGCCGCTCGAACGCGTCTTTCCGGAAGAAGAAGCAGTAGCCGGCGTTGTGGGGGAACCCCCACAGCGTCATGGCCTTCTGGTAGCCGTTGGCCAGGGCGAACAATGCGCGCTCGATCGGGCGGCCGTCGGCGGGCAGGAAGGCCGTCGTGCCTCCGACGACGTCCGGTCGGGAGAGAGCGGACTCGACCGCCGAAAGGAGGTCCGGCGGCACGATGCAGTCCGCGTCGACGAAGAGCAGGACCTCGCCGCTCGCGGCCCGTGCGCCCCGGTTCCGGCCTTCGCCCGGTCCCTTGCGGCCGCCCTCTAGGACGACGGCCCCGGAGGCGCGGGCGAGGTCGGGCGTGCCGTCCGTGCTGCCCGAGTCGGCGACGATCACCTCGAGCGGGGACACCGTCTGCTCCCGGAGCGACGCCAGCAACGCCGGGAGGTACTTCGCCTCATTCCAGGTCGGCACGACGACGGAGATGCGCGAGGCCATCCGCCTCACGCGGCCAGGAGGCGCTCGTACACCTGCTCGAGCTGCCGCGTGCACCGCTCGATGGAGTACGGGAGGGCGCTCTCGCGGGCCGCCGCCCGCATGGGGTCCCGGTCCCGGAGGCAGCGCACGATCGCGGCGGCGCAACCTCGCACGTCCGACGGATCGAAGAGGGCGCCGTTGAAGCCGTCCCGGACGAACTCCGGGATCGCGCGGAAGTTGGCGCCCGCGACGGGCCGGCCCGAGGCGAGCGCCTCGAGCACGACGAGCCCTTGCGTCTCGAACCGCGAGGCGATCGCGAAGACGTCGGCCGCGGCGTAGTACTTCGGCAGGTCGGCGTCGGGGACGAAGCCGGTGAAGAGCACGTCGCCCTCGAGGCCGAGGTGATGCGCGAGCTCGTAGTACTTCTCGATGTACGGACCCGTGCCGACGATCAGCAGCTTCGTGTCCGGGTTCGCCTCGAGGACCTTCGGGAGCGCGTGGATGAGCGTGGTGAGGTTCTTCTCCGGCGCGACGCGGCCGACGTGCAGGATGACGTCGTGGCCGTTCAGCCCCCACTTCGCGCGGACGCCTTGGCCCGAGAGGTCCGGCCGGAAGCGCTCCGGGTCGACGCCGGTCGGGATGACGTCCGCGATGTTCGCCGTCGGCGAGAGGTCCCGGATCTCCTCGAGGATCGCGCGGCTCGGGACGACGACGCCCTGCGTCTTCCGAAGGAACACGCGCAGGTAGAAGCGGAGCCCGCGCTCGAGGAGGTGGAGGTTGAGGCCGAACGGCGAGTAGAACGCCAGCGTGTCGTGGATCATCGTGTGGAAGGTCGAGACGCGGGGGATCTTCGCCTGCCACGACGCCCAGAGGCCCTTGATCCCGACGAAGCCGACCCCGTGGATGTGGACGAGGTCGATCCCCATGTCCTTGATCATGTCGACCTCGCGTCCCGGGAACATCGCGAGCCG
>VBMM01000157.1 GCA_005878415.1 Methanobacteriota archaeon | reverse complement strand
GTCATCAGCGAGGCGGACATCGCGGATCGCAACCCGACGACCTCCCTGCCGGCGGGCGCCGTGTTCGTGGCGCCGGTCGAGGCGAGTGCGAAGGGCACATTCCAATCCGACGTCCCCATCCCGTCGGTCGGCACGCTCATCGAAGGGATGACGTGGACGTTCCGCGACGGCCGCGTGACGGACTTCACCGCGAAGAAGAACCTGAAGAGTTCGCAGCTCAACTACGCCGAGGGCACCGGCGCGAAGGACCGGTTCGCCTCCTTCGGGATCGGCCTGAACAAGAAA
>VBMM01000158.1 GCA_005878415.1 Methanobacteriota archaeon | reverse complement strand
ATCACTGGTCAGCAAACCCGTTCGCAATCAAGCCCATGACTGGAGCCCGTAATTCTACCAGGCTAAACTACGTCCCCATGGGACTCGCGAACTCGCGGAAGAGCGGCAGGGATATCTAACTTTGCGTGGCGGGAGACCGCGCATCTCACTGGGACTCGGTGACGGAGCCGCTCCCGCCGCACCGCGTGCACTGGCCGGTCCCGCGGCAGTACGCGCATACGGCGTTGGGCCCGCCCCCGGTGCCGCCGCAGTCCTCGCACATCTTCCAGCCTTGGCAATCGGGGCACGCGCCCTCGAACGGGATTTCCTCCGAAATCCGGATCAACGCCCCCTCCGCGGAGGCCACAAGACTCCCGTCGATCGTGAGGAGGCCCAGCCTCGCCCGGAAGGATCCGCCTCGCAAGATCTTCGCCTCGGAGGCCTCGGGGTCGTCCGGCGTGATGATCAGGGATCCTTCGAGCAGCATGGGGGGCAACGGGCCGTCGACGTCGTTCGACACGACCTCCCCGCGGAGGGAGGACCGCTTCTCCGATGCCTCCGAGCTCGCGAGGCCCGTGATGCGGCACGCGAGCTTCAGCCCGTCGCGTAACGGCTCCGTGCCTTGCTGGATCACGACGCGGGCGTACCGCCCGAGGATGGAATCGTCCGCCATGAGGGGCCCGCCCATCAAAGGGGGAGGGCTTGAAACCGTCCGGCTCCATTCTCACGGTTGGGACGACCGCACGCGCGGAATGGGGGCCTAACGCTGACGCATCTTCTGCTCCCGCTTGCGGCGGCGCATCCGCTTCTTGCGCCACTTCCAGCGCATCTTGCCGCGCTTCTTCCACGCACGCGAGGAGCGTTTCATCCGCTTTCCGGGTGCGCGGAAAATC
>VBMM01000156.1 GCA_005878415.1 Methanobacteriota archaeon | reverse complement strand
CCGTCGCGCCGGGACCGTCGTACCCGGCCGCGAGGAAGCCCGGCTTCTTCCAGCGGCTCTCGATCGGCTGGAGGCTCACGAAGGTCAGCCTCGGCGTCCTGCGGAAGGAGAAGGGCCTCGTGCTCCTCCCGTTCCTCTCCCTCCTCATCACGGTCGCGGTGTGGGCGATCTTCTTCGTCTCGCTGTTCTTCGTCACGACGCCCACGGATCCGTTCGGATCGTGGGTCTTCTATGTCGGTTTGGCGGTCGT
>VBMM01000029.1 GCA_005878415.1 Methanobacteriota archaeon | reverse complement strand
TTCAGCGCATCAATCTCGGGCTGGCCCAGGTAGTGGAACGTGAGGTTCGTCTGGATGTACGATCCGGAATCCGGGGCGACGGACGCATTGAAGACGGGGAGGAATACCGGATCCAGGACGCTATATCCTGGGTGGTTCCGCACGAGGGCGCTCCATCGGAACAAGGTATAGACCCACGATGGGTTCACCGCCTGGTCCGCGACGGAGGCGGAAAACAGAACCCACGGGTAATAGTCCGTGCAAGGCGGTTGGTTTCCGAGCACGAAGTCCCCGTAGGTCGTGTAGCGGAGATACCAGAACTGGGCGTACGGGCATCCCGCCGAGAAGAAGTCGTCCATCAAGACGTCGACGGTCGCGGCCGCGGGGCTCACGAGCCGCGAGGTCTGTCCGGTCAGTCCCCTCGAGTCGGCGGCCGTGAGCGTGACGGTGTAGCGGCCGGGGGTCGCGTAGTCGTGTGTGACGAACTCCCCCGCTCCGGTCGACGAGCCGTCGCCGAAGTCCCAGCTGTACGCGGTGACCTGGCCTCCCGACGGCGAAAACGAACTCGACGCATCGAACGACACATGCATCTTTTCCGTGCGCGCGACGAAATCGGCCGTGACGGAGACGCGGAGTCGGACAATCTGAGAGGCGCTCCCTGCCGCTCCGCGCGCGTCCGTGACGGTCAGGATGACCGTGTAGTTGTTCACGCTCGCATAGGTGTGCGCCTGTTGGATTCCCGAGGTCACGGCGGACCCGTCGCCCCAGTCCCACTGATACGTCGCGATGTTGCCGTCCGGATCCGACGAGTTGCGGGCGTCAACAGTGAGGCGGAAGTCGACCGTTGAGAAGGAGAACGAAGCTTTCGGGGGGCTGTTCGAGAACACGAACCACCACACGCCGACCCCGGCGACGATGAGCGCGATCAGAAGGACGAGGACCTTGAACAACGGGCCCTTGCGCTTCTTCGCGGCCGCGTCCTCGTACTCTTCTTCCCCGCCCGGCACGCTTTCCAGCGGCTCGGCCGACTCGTCTTCCATTGAAAGCCCCCGCGACCGACGCGATTCCCACGCGAAACGCGTCAGCGGATTCGGATATCGTAGGAAGGTCCGGACCTTATTTGAACCTAGCGAACTCGCCGGAAAAACGCACGACTCCGGCTGCCGCTGATCCGCCGACTCGCCGCGGACTAGAGGCCGCATGCTCAATCGAGTCGGGACCGGGTCGTGACTCGGCTGGGGACGGTCGCGACGTAGAAGTCACCGGAACGCGCGGAGCCTGCCGCGGCGCTTTCGGACGATGGACCAAGCGCGGGTGGGGCCGATGCGTGAGACGTGATCTTCGCGAAACCCGCGGCGCCGGACGCCACGACGTTGATCGCTCCCCACGATTCGAGCGCATATCGGTCGTCCGAATTCCCTGGGATACCGTCCGCGCCGGCGTTGCCCACCGGACCACCCGTCAATGAGGGACCGTAGACGCCCCAGGTGTTGTTCGTCACGTCCCACGTCCCGTATCCGGACGGCTTCGTTGAATCGTAGGCAAGCGGCTTGTGCACCTCGACGTAGGCGCCGTATCTTGGATCCGACCCGAGCGGCGTGTTGTTCGGGTCGTAGAAGACGACGTTCCCGGTCGGGTACTGGAAGTTCCAGGTCTGCCCGGCGACGAGGTCCCAACGGATCGGCACGTAATCGTAGGTCAGGTTCTGCCCGTACCGTGCACTCCCCGGTGTCGAGTGGATATATCCGTAGTACGGACTCGGGTACCGATCCAACTCGGAGATCGGATGCTTCGGGCTGTAGTCGTTCGTGTAGTCCGACAAGATCGGCCCCCAAGTCCAGTACGGGACGTCGTCCGTCCGGTCGTACCCTCCCGTCCTCGGGAACGTCAGCTGCTGGAAGTGGTACTGCATCGCCGCGGACAGGTTGAAGTCAAAGCCGCCCCCCGCTGGACCGAGGCTTCCCTGGAAGTTCATGCCCTCGAGCCACCCGAGCTCCATGCCCCACCAGCCGCGTGCATTCGTCGAATCGAGGTAATTCAACTGATATGAGGCGTTGCCCCAGTAGAACATCCGCGCGAGGAGGACTTCCGTCCCCCAGGCCGCGTGCTCCAGGTACACCCGCGTCTCCCCGGTCGAGGAATCGACGACGGCGGTGATGTTCGTGTAGAACGGCGTGTACTGATACTCGAAGCTGTTCACGATGTCGTACTTGCCTTCAGTCCCCGCCGGACCGCCGAGGGTCTGGAACCACGACGAAACCTGATCTTCGAGAAGGCCCTGCGTGCCGCACGCGTTGTTCGTGTTCGAATTCCACCACGCCTGCGCCTGAGATGGCGTCGTCGAGAGCGGGACCCCGAAGATACGCTTCGACTCCGCGAGGTCCAGGGTGAGCCAGACCTGGGAGCGGATCTCGAATCCGTCGTTGAACTTCGGGTCCACGCCGGGGCAGCCCTTGTTCAGGGTGAGGTCGTCCCCGGTCGCTTTGTCGAGGTACTGGAGGTACCAGTGGAAGTTCAGTTCGCTCCCGACAGGTGCGTCATAGTTGAACACGGGTAGGAACACGGGCTCGGAGCGGTTGTAGCCCGCGACGTTCACGCCGGCCACATCGAACAGGTACGGCGCGTAGACGAGTGGGTTGTTCGTCGGGTTCCCGGGCCGGATTGAGCCGGGGAGGGGATACCAGTTCGTGTACGGATAGGTCTCGAAATCTGGCGTGTTCGGGTGGTTGGGTGTGCAGACCCCGTCCGCGACGGATGTCTGGTTGAAGCACTCGGCGTTGATCGGCAGGTCACCGTACTTGATGTAGCGATAGTCCCACCATTCGCCGTACGGGACGTTGAAGAAGTCGTGGTAGCGGTAGTCCAACGTCGATGCCGCGACGGAAACAGTCTTCGCCGCAGAGCCTTGGAGGTTCGTGCTGTCCTCGACCGTCACCGTCACCGTGTACTTGCCCGCCGATGAATACACATGACTCGCGAGCGGGCTCGCCTGCGGACCGGTCGTCGTGCCGTCGCCCCAGGCGAACGTGTACGTCGCAATGTTGCCGTTCGGATCGAATGAGGCACTCGCGTCCGCGTCGACAGTCATCAGGTTCCGGGTCACCGTCAGGACGGCCGTCGGCGCCACCGACGGCTGTTCGACGTGGACGGACATCTCCGTTGAGCCGCTGAGGCTCGTCGTGTCGATCACGGTCAAGTTGATCACAAAGTCGGCGTCCGTGCCATAGGCGTGGCTCGCAGTTGCCGTCGTCAGGTTGGTCCAGGTGCCGTCGCCCCAGCTCCAGTTGTACGACGCGATGTTGCCGTTCGGATCGGACGAGCCGCTCGCATCCACGTAAACGGTACGGTTCAGCTGGTCCACCGAGGAGACGACAAAGGAGGCGACCGGGGGCTGCGGGAGGAGGGTGATCTGAATCGTCTGGGACGCACGCCCATCGAGGTTGTCGTTGTCCGTCACGCGCAGGACGATGGTCACGGATTGGCCGATCAGCGACGCGCCATAGTCGTGGAACGTCACGGGCGTCGAAACGTCGGAGAAGGTGCCGTCGTCCCAGGTCCAGTTGTAGTTGACGATCGTGCCGTCCGAGTCCGAGGACGCCGAGGCATCCACGTCGACGCGGATGCCCGTGCCGGAAGGGGATTCAGAAACGACGATGAAACTCGCTGTCGGCTTGGCCTTCGCGGTGAAGGTCTGGGTGGCCGAGTCGGAGACGGCGTGGCTGTCGGTCACGGTGAGCTGGACCAGGTACGGGCCTGCCGTCGCGTACGTGTGCGTGACGACGGGCGTCGTTGCCGTCGTGCTGTCGCCGAGATCCCAGAGGTAGGTGATTGGATCGCCGTCGGGATCGGAAGACCCCGAACCATCCGCCGTCATCCCGAGGGGATTCGCGGAATCTGGGGTGAGGCTGATCAACGCGATGGGAGCCCGGTTCCCGCTGACCCCAGCACTGCCGGTAATCGCGGCGACGGTGTCCGTCCCGGTGAACTGCACGGCGCTTGGTACGGAGACGGCGAACCCGGAGACGATCTTCTGCCCCGCATCGCCTGCGGAGAACGCGGCGTCCGCAGGGATCGTCGCGCCCGTATCGTCGGATGTGAAGTGAACCGTCCCAGCATAGGAAGTCGCGATGGTCGCTCCCCGCAAGACACGGACCGTAATGTCGAATGCTTGCCCGACGAGCGGAGCGGTGTCGGCAGGAATCAGCTCGTACGTCAAGGCATTAACCGTGACGGCGTGCGTCGACTCCTTCGCGGAATTGTTCCACGTCGCGTTCGCGGTGATCGTCACGGAGCCAGACAGCTTCGCGAGCACCTGGATCGTGGATGGGGTCCCCGACATCACAACCGTCACGGACGCCGCCGGACTCGCAGACCAAAGCCAAGTCGCGTTGGAGGTCTCGGCCGCCCCTTTCGTGTCGATCGCGACGGCGGAGAGCGTCAGGAGTCCGGCTTGGTCGACGGACGTCCCGCCGGAAATCGTGACGTGATCGAGCCGAACCGCCGCCGGCGGCGTGGCCGGCGGAGAGGTTCTCGAGAGCAGGATATACGTGACCGAGGCGAGCGCCGCGATCACGAGCACGGCCACAATCACGAGCACAAGCGTCTTCTTCCGACCTCCGGTCCCCGGCGTAGGCGCCGAAGACGGCGGAGCGGCTTCCCCCGCTGCGACCAAGTACCTCGCTCCCCAGAGAGAATAAGGTGATTCCAGGGATTGGATGGATGGTATAAATAGACGAGGTTGAGCCCGGTCATCCGCAAGAATCCCGAGGAAAACAGCGTTCGAACATTGACCTACCTCGCGTGTGCGCCGATCGCTAACGCACCCCCTTTGGGGCGCGTTGCATCTCTGCGATTTGCTGACGCTTGGGTGAGGACAAATTCAGTTCAGCGTCCGCGTCTCCTCGGCGTATTCCGTGATGCGGATACCGCGACCTCGGCTCCCGAGTTCTTTGAAATAGGGCAACGGGTCAAACGCGATCTCTGGAGGAACGACACCGCGCTCTTTGATCAACCCCTTGACGGCCCACTGCGCGGCGATGGACGGCGGGACGCCGGTGTCGACGACTCCGCCGCCCACGTTCCGACGTCAGGTCATACGGCCGGACCTTCGAGCCTTCCACGACGACCGCCTCGCGGCTCGCGAGACCGAGCCGAACCAGGGTCGCGATCGTCTCGCGGAACGCGGGAGGAAACGCAACGATGAAGTCCATCTCCTGGACACCCTTTCCGATCGTCTGGGGCATCGTCGCCAATTCCGAGTGGATCGTGTAGTACCCTTCGACGATGCCGACGGGCGCGATGAACTCGGACTTCTCGAGGCCCGAGAGCGCCGGGACGAACTGGATCTTGCCTTTCCGCAGGATCGGCGCGTCCATCGAGAACTCGTCGAGGATCGTGCGGATCGCGTACGGCGGCACGAACGTCCCGGGATCGCCGCCGGATACGACCGCGCCGCTGCTCCGAAGCTGGATCTTGTGAACCCGATCGAGCTTGCTCGCCCCGTACATGCCGAGGACGTTCATCGTGCCGGGCGTGGATCCGATCCCGAGGACGCATGTCACGCCCGCGTCCTTCGCCTGCTTGTCGAGCTTCAATTGGCGGAGGGTCTGGTGGTACAATCCGCCGAGATCGCAGTAGTGGATGCCGGCCCGAATCGCCGCTTCGGTGATCGGCACGTTCAGGTCGTACCAGCTGCTGTTGATGATACAGTCCCAGTTGCGGAGCTCTCTTTCAAGCGCCGCCGAGTCCCTCGCGTCGATCGCGACGGGCACGGCGCGGTCATCCGACTGCGCCTTCGCGACGGCCTTCGCCTTGTCAGCCCTGCGCCCGGCGATCCCGACGCGCTCGACCCCGGGGCTCGCCAGGAGATCCGGTACGGTCGACTGCGCCATCGCCCCGTATCCGCCGAGGACAATCACCTTCAACGACGCGATCCCGGGAGCGCGAAGCCGGGGACCTCATTTACCCTTTTCGTCGGCCTCGGCGGGTCCCTCCGCCGGGAGCGTCACCAAGATCGCGCATCCGACGAGGATGAGGCCGACGCTCACCGCGAACGCCGGGCCGTAGCCGAGCCACTGCGCGGAAAAGCCACCGAGCAGCGGACCCAAGATCGAACCGAACCCCTGGACCGCGTTGTACGCCCCGAAAGCCTGGGCCCGCCCCTTCGCCGGCGCGAGGTGGGAGACCCACGTCGAACCCGCGACGTTGAGCACCGCCCAGCAAAGCCCGACGCCGGCGTGGAGGACGAAGGCGAGGGCGAAGACGCCTGCGGCGGGAATCGAGACCAAGCTCACCAGGAAGAACGAGCCGAACAAGAGCGAGCGGCCGAGAGCCGCGTACACCTGCGGGGACGCGCTTTTCCGCGAGGCGATCCACCGACCGACGTACGGATAGGCGGCGATGGACATGGCCTGGCTCCCAATGTACACGGCGAAAATGCCGGGGCTGGAGATGCCGTAGACCTGAGTCAAGAAGATCGGGAAGAAACTGTAGAATGCGGTGAACCCGCCGAACAAGAGGAATACGCAGAGGAGATAGGTGCGGAGCGAGCGGGGAAGGCGGCCGGCCGGCGCCCGCGGGGTCCGCACGTCGAAGTAGTGCAAGACGTGGGTCGGAAGGTAGCGGCCTCGTTCCACGCGCGGCCGGATGTACGTGCCCTGCACATCTCGCCGGCTCACGCGCCGCGTCGGCTCACGCGTCCAAAGGAACGCGAGCACCACGGACACGCCGCCGAATCCGGCCCCAATCGCGAAGAGCGCCCGCATGAGACCCAGTCCGCCGCCGACGACCGTGGGACCGAGGGCGAGCCAGGCGACGCCGAGGCCGAGTCCCCCGACCCAACCCGCGGCCCCGATCCGGCTGACGAACGCGAGGCGCGCGGGCCATTCCGTCCGGGGTGTGGTCTCCATGATGAGGACCGTCCCCACGGGACCGCTCGCGGCGCCGAGGCAGCCGATCAACAAGTTGGTCAAGTAGAACTCGGGCAGCGTCCGGCTCGCGGCCATGAGGAGGAAGCAGAGCGCGTTCCCCGCGAACCCGATCAGGAGGAAGACCTTGCGGCGGCCGACGCGATCGGACAGGGATCCCCAGAGCATGAACGACGGGACCGAGGCGATGCTCGTCGCCGCGGCGATGATCCCGACATCCGACAGGCTCCCGCCCAGACCGTACGCGAAGAGAGGGATCAGCGCCGAGGTTGCGCCGCCCGCGATCCCTTGCGGCAAGTACGAGTAGAACCAGTGCGAACCGTTCGCCCGCTCCAAACCCATCCCTTCGGCCGAGCGAGGCCGTCGCACCCCTCCGCGACTATATGGGCTTTGCCCCCGCCCGTTCGCGCGTCACGAACCGGAGGGGGCGCGTCGTTCCTGGCAGGGGCTCCGATAGTCTTTATCGGGAGGCCGCTTCCCTGGGAGCGTGGCGCGCCTCCGGACGAACGTCGCGTTCGCCGCGGTCGCCTTATCCGCCATTCTCGTCTCGATCGCGATCCTCGCGGCGTACCTCTCGGTGCAGTCCGACTCGGTCGTCCGCCTCGGGTACTTTCCGAACGTGACGCACGCTCAGTCGCTGTACGGCATTTCGACCGGCGCCTACCAAGCGGCCTTGGGGAGCGCGTTGACACTCGAGCCTCGGGCGTTCAACGCGGGCCCCACCGGAATCGCGGCCCTCCTGGCGAACCGGGTTGATCTCCTGTTCGTCGGTCCGTCCCCGACGCTCACCGGGCTGGCCGCCGTGGGCCCGGACGTGCTGCGGGTGATTGCGGGCGGCGCAAGCGGCGGGGCGCTGTTCGTAATCCAGCCCACGCTGAACCTGACCACGAGCGCAAACTATACGGGGAGAAAGTTCGCATCGCCGCAGCTCGGGAACACACAAGATATCGCCCTGAAACATTTCCTCCTGTCGGAGGGACACAAGACGGTCGATCAGGGCGGCGACGTGGAAGTCATCAACGCCGCGAACCCGAACATCCTTTCCCTGTTCCAGCTCCGCCAGATCGACGGCGCCTGGGTGCCGGAGCCGTGGGCGAGCCGGCTCGTCCTGGAGGCCGGCGGGAAAGTATTCTTAGACGAGAGGTCCTTGTGGCCCAACGGACGTTTCGTGACCACGCAGCTCGTCACGACGAAACGATATCTCGACACGCACCGGGATATCGTCAAGAGGTTCCTGGACGACGCGATTACCAAAGTGACGTTGAATCGCCTCGCCAACGCGACGATTGCCGCCGCATTCGGGAATCTGAACCTCACGTACGACCCGATCAAATCGTCCCTCGTCACGTACCTAGCGTGGGCACAGGAGTTGGGACTCCTGCCCGCCGGCGTCGATACGAGCGGGCTCTACGACCTCAGTCTTCTCAACGAGATACTTGCGAGTCGGGGCTTGTCTCCGGTGAACTAAGGATGAAAGGCGCCGCGCTGAAAATCGTCTCCTTAGGGAAGACGTTCGGAGGGAAGACGGGAGCCGTGCAGGCTTTGCGCGACGTCAACCTCGAGGTGGGAGGCGCCGAGTTCGTCACAATCGTCGGCCCGTCCGGATGCGGGAAGTCGACGCTCCTCAGCCTCGTCGCGGGCCTCGAGGAACCCACGACGGGGTGGGTCGAGATGGACGGAATGCGAGTCGACGGCCCCGGGGCGGATCGCGTCGTCGTCTTCCAGGAAGCCGCCCTCTTCCCGTGGCTCGACGTCCAGGCGAACGTCCAGTTCGGGTTGAAGGTGGCGGGGGTCCCTCGAAACGAGAGGCAGGCGCGAGTCGCGGAATTCATCAAGATGGTGCAGCTCGAGAACTTCACTCACGCCCGGATCCATGAGCTCTCGGGAGGGATGAAGCAGCGGGTCGGGCTCGCGCGCGCGCTTGTCTTACGACCGAGAGTCCTGCTCATGGACGAGCCGTTCGCGGCCTTGGACGTGCAGATTCGCGAGGAGATGCAAGTGGTCGTGCAAGACCTCTGGCTGCGGAACGCGACGACTACGCTCTTCGTCACCCACGACGTCCGGGAAGCCGCCGTCTTGGGCGATCGGATTGTCGTCCTCTCGCATCGGCCTGGAACCGTCAGCACAGTCCTGACGAACGACGCGCCGAGGCCGAGGACGCAGAACGACCCCACGGTCTTGGAACAAATCCGGAAGGCCAACGAAATTCTCAAGGCGGAGGTCACGTGGGCGGACCAACACCCCCTGTAGCCCCGCCCGCCGCGGAGAAGCGGCGGCGATCACGGGACTTCGTGCATCTGATCCCCATGATACTCGTCGCGGTCGGATTCCTCGCAATCTGGGAGGTCGTGGTCCGCCTGCACCTGTTCTTCCCGGAAGAGTACGGGTATCTGTTCCCAGGCCCGGCGGATGTGGGCGCTGCCTTGGTCAACCTCTGGAACCGCGCGGCGCTTATTCGGTCGGTCGGGGCGACGCTCTCTCGACTCGCCGTTGGATTCATGTTGTCCCTAGTCCTCGGCTCGATCCTCGCCCTGCTCATGGTCCATTTCTCCACCTTCGGGAAGGGAATCCAGCCGTACGTCCTTGGGCTTCAGACGTTCCCGTCGATCGCATGGGTCCCATTGAGCATCGTCTGGTTCGGCTTCTCGGAGGCATCCCTCCTCTTCGTCACGATCATCGGCTCGCTGTTCGCCGTCACCGTGTCGGTCGCGGACGCCTTGCGAACGGTGCCGCCAATATACCTCAAGGCGGCCCGCAATATGGGATGCGACGGAATGGATCTGATCCTGCGGGTGACCGTCCCGGCGACGCTCCCGCACCTGATCTCCTCCGCGAAGGTCGGTTGGTCGTTCGCCTGGCGATCCCTCGTCGGAGCGGAGGTCATCTTCGCGACGGTCGGCCTCGGGTTCTTGGTCGAAAGCGCGAGCGAGGCGCCGAACATCGCGCAGGTGATCGCGGTCATGTTCGTCATTCTGGTCCTCGGGGTCCTGGTAGACCGGGTGGTCTTCTCCCGTTCGCAGGAATGGGTGAGTCGGCGCTGGGGCCTGCTCACCGCCCGGTGACCCGTGGACGGCCCGCGTCCGCGATTCGGGATCAGAGCAAATCGAGGAGGAGCTTCCCGGCCGCGAGGAACAACACGAGGATGAAGATCAGGGCGACCGGTCGAGTCCGGAGAGCTCCTAGACCCCACCGCGACCCGATGTACGCCCCGACGAACACGACCGGGAAGAAGAGGAGGATGAGGACGAAGTCCGCGGGCCATGCGAATCCCCCCGGGCGGAACGCGAGATTCGCGACGTATGTCGTGAAGCCCACGGCCGCGGTCGGAATGATGAGGAGGGATGACGTGCCGATCGCCTTCCGCGTGCGTCGGCCGAGGCCGTACACCATGAGCGGGACATTCAACAGGCCTCCGCCAATCCCCATGCTCCCGGAGAGAAAGCCCGAGCCCACGGTGGCGGCCGCCACGCTCGTTTTTCGCGGAGGCGTCATCTTCGAGTCGTCGTCCCCGTCCACGTCCCGCGCGTTCTTCACCCAGTCCGAGAGCATGTACGCGCCGAAGATTAGGAGGACGACCGTGAAAAAGGACTTGAACGCTCGGTCGTCCACGAGGAACAGCAGCGTGAAGAGCGTCCCGAGGACCGCGCCGAGCAGGGCGCCCATCACGAGCGTGCCGCCGAGGCGGAAGTCCACGAGACCCTTCCGGTGGTGGTTGATGACGGAAGATGCGGCTGTTGCGATGGTGAACGTCAGGGAGATCGGGACCGCCACGTCGCTCCGGGTGACCCCGGTCGAGAGGAGGATCGGGACGAAAAGCAGGCCCCCGCCGAGCCCGAGGTTCGCGTAGATGAAGGCGACCGCAAAGAGCAGGACGGCCTGTACCATCAGGAGAAGCGCGTCCACGGCGCGCGAAAGCCAGGGCCGTATTAATTACTAACGCGGTTATCGGGAGCGGCGGTCGGAGCGACGTGGTCCTGCTCGTTCGGTTCGGGGAGCTTGCTCTGAAGAGTCGATTCGTCCGACGCCAGCTTCGCGACCGACTCGTGGCGAACATCCAGGACCTCTTCGCCGCGGAAGGGGTCGAGTGCATCACGGAGGCCGATGAGGCGCGAGTCTACGTCCACGTGGATGACATCGCCCGGGCCCGAGGGATCCTCGCTCGGGTCTTCGGCGTCGTGTCCGTGAGCCCGGCCCTCGAGACAAAGGCGACCCTCGAGTCGCTCCGAGAAGGCGTCCTCGGGGAAGCGGCCCTCTCCCTCGGATCCGGCCAGACGTTCGCGCTGCGCACGCGCCGTGTCGGCACGCATCCGTTCACGAGCCAGGACCTCGCGAGAATTCTCGGGGACGACGTCCGCCGGTCGGTTCCCGGAAGCCGTGTGAACCTGAACCGCCCCGACGTCGAGATTCATATCGAGGTGCGTCGGAACCGCGGCTGGATGGGCATGAAACGCGGTTGCCACGTCACGATTGCCGCGCCCGAGGACGGCTCGTTCGTCGGCCCTCTCCGGAGGTGGGACGTCCGATTGAAGGTACTCGACCTCCCCACGACGGACGGCCTTGCGGACCTCGTCAGGATCGCCCGCGCGGACGCCCTGTTCCTGGGGACCCGTTGGTCGTCGTTCGAACCGGGCGGCCGGCCGCCCCTCCCGGTCCCGGTATTCGAGCCGGTGATCGGGCTTTCCCAGGACGAAATCGACGGACTCGCGACGCGGATCCGAACCGCGTAATCACTTGCCCTTTCGCTCGTGCCGGCCGATGCTCGGCCGGACCTTCTCGACGCCTTTCCCCTTGTACGAGAGGCCGCGTCCCTTCTTCCCGGCGGACGTCAGCCCGCGGAACACACGGCCGCGGTTCGCGGGTTCGCAGATCCAGTTGATCTTCGGATCCGCGCGAATCGCGGGATGCTGCGGGTCGACGAGGATCACCTCGTAGTACTTGTGGCGGCCGTCCTCGCCCACCCAGTACGAGTTGAGGACTTCGAGGTTCGGGTAGTGCTTCGCGGTCCGTTCCTCGGCAATCCGCTGGATTGACTTGGCCATGGTGATCTTCCGGAGGCCACGTCGCTTCGGATGACGCCCGCCCATCGGCTTCGGCCGGCGCCGACCGCCGCGGCGGACCCGCGCGCGGACGACGACGTAGCCTTGCTTCGCGCGGTACCCGAGTTCCCGTGCCCGGTCGATCCGCGTGGGCCGCTCGATACGGGCGAATGCGGCGCCGCGCCGCCACTCGACCATGCGTGCAAAATGCGTTTCCTCGACGACCCCGCTCTGCGGATTCTTCCACGCCCGCTTGACGAAGGCGTACAGATTCCTCGGACGCGCGGGGGCCTTCTCCCCTTCCTCGCCGGCAATCGCAAGCTCCGGTCCCGGAGCGCTCGGTTCTTCGGCCACGGCCACACCCCCTGGATTTTCGGATTCGCCCGAAGGTACATCTCCCGGACCAGGGACGTCGAAAGCGCCGCGCCAAGGAGCGGACGGTATTAAAGCCCTTGCCTGCGACGGACCCTTCGCCGGCCGTTCCCTCGCGACCGGCGGACGCCGTGCAAGTACGACTGCAGGATGAGCCGCGCCGCGGAATCGACCTCGCCCATCGACCGAACGTCGAACCGGGTGCGGAACCAGCCCCACCCCTGGGTCCTCGGCGCATGGCGCGCGAGGCCCGCCCCGCCACGGAGCTCGCGGGGACCCGGCAGGATGAACACCTCGACCCGCTTCCGGAGCGGCCGGATCTCCGCGAAGACGCGGTCCCGGTTGCGGCTCCGCCAGGCGATCCAGTAGCGGCTCACGTGCTCGTCGACCCGGTCCTCATGCCGGGCGGCGGCGACCCGCAAGCGCCGTCGCAGCGCCTCGACGATCTCCCTCGACGCGTCACTCGTCCGATCGATGGCCGTCTCCATACGTCACCCTCCCCGATCCCCAACGGGTTTCCGCACGATCAGGAGGAACTTGAAGCCCCGGAGGAAGAAGTTGAATCGCCGGGCACGGTGCTCCCACATCGGCGACGCCGAGCGGTCGTGGTGGCGGACCAAGGCGATCGTATCGAGGATCTCGAACTCCCGCTCGAGCGCGGAGAGCAGGCGGAATCCGACCGGCGTGTAGACGCCGCCGCGGTACTCGTCCGCGATGATCCAAGCGAGGACGCCGCCACGGCGCAGCACCCGGCCGGCCTCGCGGGCGACGCGGGACATCTCCGCGATGAATCGCGGATCCCGACACGAGATCCGCCCCAGGCATCGGGGATCGCGGCTGTAGACGATGTTGTCGGAGTAGGGCGAGTCGACCACAACCAGGGTCGCGGACTCGGCCCGAAGGGGCCAGGCGCGGGCGTCGGCCCGGACGATCCCCGGGCGGCGTGGGGAGAGGTCGAGCGAGACCGCACGCCGTCCCAGGGCGCGGGCAACATCGCCGATCGTGCGGGAACCCGCCATCTGGTCCACGACCAGGTCCCCGGGCCGGCTGTAGCGGCGTACGAGGTTTTCGGCGCATCGAGCCGGGGTGACACCGTTGAACGAAGCGTCGCCCGCTCCGGGATGGCCGTCGGACTGGCTCGGGAAGTCCCAGCACGTATACGCCTCCAGATCGGTCCGCCCGAGCATGGCCCACGCCTCGGGGAGCAGGGATGGATGCGCGGGGGATGAAGCGAGGGCCACGACGTCCACCTACGTCCCCCGTCCATATGAACCGGGCTTCCGGAGGGAGATGCGCGAAAGTGAAAATCTGCCTAGGGGCGAGTGGATGTGCGCGCGAGCCGGCGGACCGCCGCGTCGGACGGATACGGGCGACGCCGGTCTCGGAGGTGGAGGGCCGCGGCGGCGTTGCCGAACCGAAGGGCGTCAGGGAGGTCGGCGCCGCCGAGTCGCGCGTAGACGTACGCGGCGTTGAAGACATCGCCGCAGCCCGTCGGGTTGTCGATGGGCACGGAGAACGCGGCCGACGTACTGCGGCCGGACCGGTGCACGACGGTCGCGCCTCGGTCCGCCTGGTGGACGACGACCTCCTCAGGTCCAAGGGAACGGAGATGCTCCGCGGCCTCGATCGGGGACGACCGGCCGGCGACCGCGCATACCTCGACCTCGCTCCCGAAGAACGTCGTCACGTTCGGGAGGCAGGCGCGGACCGCCGCGATGCGGTCTTCCGGCCAACCGTGCGGGTCGGTCGAGACGTCGAGGGACGTCGTCAATCCCCGCCGCCGGGCGCGCGCAAGGAGGAGGGAGGTCGGTCGCCCGATCAGGCGTTGCGTCCACCAGAAACCGGAACGATGCAGGTGGTCCGAACCTTCGAGCAACCGGGAAGGCACGTCGCGCAGGACGAGGCTGGCGTTGGCCCCGAGCGCCGTGATGAGCGCCCGTCCGCCCGCAGACCAAGTGAGGGCCATCGTCGCCCCCGTCGGACGACGCGGGTCCACCCGCAGGATCGCCCGAACGCCGTGGCGACGGTATGCGTCCCGCAGGACCGCACCGTTCGGATCGACCCCGATCGCCCCCACGAAACTCGTGCGGGCGCCGAGGCTCGCGATCGCGAGGGCGAAGTTCGTGGCGTTCCCTCCCGGCAGCGCGTCTACGCCGGGCACGTGTCCTTGGAAGTCGCCGGGCGGGATCGGAGGGAGCGGCGGCGTGACGAGGTCCACGATCGCGTCGCCGACCGCGACGACGCGCGGCTGCCTCCGCGCCATGCGTCACGCCTTCCAGAGGCCTTGTCGCTTCAGCTCGTCGACCACGACCTTGTAGTCCGCGGGCCGGCCGCACTCCGGACAGAAGAGGCTCTCGTGTGCGTCGCGCACCGGGTTCGCGCCTTCCCAGCCGCAGAATCGGCACACGGCGTCGGTCACCGGCATCGGGCACCTCAGAAGAAATCTTCGAGCGTGAGCTTCTTCTCCGCCTTCCGGCCGCCGTGTTCGGCCGGCGTCGCCTCGCCGAAGTCATCGCTGAACAGGGACTTCTGTTGGGCCGGCTGCGTGCCCGTCAACAGCGCCTTCTCATCCCACCCATACACCTCCGTGATGTAGGCGAGGGTCTGCGCGACGCGGCGGGCGTAGTATTCCCAGTCGGGCCGTTGCTCGAACGGCCGCCCGGACACGTAGGGCTCCACCTCCATAGGGCTCTTCTTGGAGTCCGTCACGATCCACGAGACTTTCATCCCGGGCATGAACTCCTCCCCCATCTCCTCGAGCTTGCGGGCGGCGATCACGTTGCTCATCGAATCCGGGTTCACGTACTGGTTCTCCTCCTTCACGGTCCGGGAGATGACCAGGGCCTCAATCGGGTCCCGCTCCGCGTCCTGCAGGGTCGGGGTACCCGCGCGGACTTCGGCGACGATTTGCTTCGCCAGGGCGGTCGATCCATCCTGGTCGCGGTCGAGGATCTTCTCGAACACGCGTTGTTGCGCCTCGCTCTGCAGGTCGAACGCGTCCGTTCGGCGGATCTCGTATCCGCGTACCATGAGTTGATCGCGCATTTCGGTCGGCCATGCGACCTTGCCCGCATACCGCTTCTTCCGTCCGTGGCTGAACAAGGTCTCGTAGATCTTGTCGACTTCCATCGCGATCCGACCGCGAGAGAACCGCTCGGCCGTCTTCCGTGCGAACTCGAGCGACGCGTCGAGTCCCGGGGAAGGGGATTGGAAGAAGACGGAATCGGTGTCGGCGTAGACGACTTTCACCGCATCCGCCTCGAGCTCCCCGATGATGCCCTTGATCCGCTCCCGCGCGAACGCGGTGATCGAGGCCCCGACCTTCGGATCGTTGAACCGGTAGAACGACGAGGCGAGGACGCCATAGAAGGCGTTCATGAGGATCTTGATCGCGGCCTGCAGGCCTTCGTAGAACTCTCGCATCTCCGGGTCGGACGTCTCTTTCATCTTCGTCCGCACGTCCTGGCGGTCGTTCATGAGCCGCGACAGGATCGCGGGGAGGAGCCCTTTCTTGACGTCGGCGCTCAGGAACTTCGCACCGGTCGGGCTCGCGATCGTGCCGGCGGGCGAGACCGTCGTGAAGCAGATGTTGTTCTCCATGATGAGGGACGGATACATCGCGCGGAAGTCGAGGGAGATCACCCACTCGTAGAGCCCGGGCTGCAGGCTGTGGACGTACCCGCCTTCGATCTGCTCGACGCGGCCTCCCCGCATCTTCATCATCGGCACCGCGACGCCCGCGCGGTCCGCGGCCCGGATCAGGATCGAGTCAATCAGATTCGACGTGCGCCCGTGCAGGACGTCCTCGAGCGGGAGCTTGCTCACCGCCGCCAAGTCCAAGGTCTTCTCGATCCGGCCGATCTTCTCGAGGATGCGGAGCGAGAGGTCGGCGTCGTTCAGGCAATACCGGATCACCTTGTCGCGGTCCCGCGCCCACTCCCCGTCGATCTTTCGTCGCGAGAGCTCGTGCTTCCCTTCGCCCAGCAGCTGGCGCGCCACGTAGTCGAGGGTCTCCTGCTTCATGTGCAGGCTCAACCGCTCCGCTTTCACGGCCCACCACACGTCCGTGAGGATGCGGCCGTCGACCCGCCAGAACCTCTCACCGAGGTGGAAGAAGTCCGAGAAGTCGCGGGCGAGCTGGAGCCGCGGAATCCCGACCTGTTTGGCGCGTTCGACGAGGACGGGCAGGTCGTAGCCGTCGATGTTGTATCCGGAGATGATGTCGGGATCGAGCTCGTGCACGAGCTTGACGAACGCCTCGACGATCTCCCGCTCGCTCCCCGTCAGGATGAGCGTCTTGATCGCACCGGCGTCCCGGTACGCAATGCCGATGCAGAAGATGTGGCCGTCCTGGATGCTGTTCTCGATGTCGAAGCTCAGGACGCGGAGGGCCGGGCGGAACGGTTCGCACGGCTCGAAGCGGTCCGCGCGGAGGAACAGGTCCGTCGTGTATCGTCCGGCGGGGTCGACCTCGGTCCCGTGGACGCGGACGGCCGCCCCGAGGTCCATGTCGTAGATGAACCGATGTTGGAACGGGATGTCGGCCTCCAAGGGGGTGGAGCCGTACCGCCGAGCCTTCTCGCGGTACTCCGGCGTCTTCCACGGTTGTCGGAGGACGACGCGTGCGCACGGAGTCGGCTTTCCTTCGAGCTGCAGGGTCACGTCCTCGAGCTTGACGACCTGCGGATCCCTGCCGAACGCTCCCCGGAGAGCGTGCGACGGCTCGACCACGAAGAAGTATGGCTGGAATCCGGAATACTCGATGGCGATGCTCTTCCCTTCCCTCGTCCGCCCAAACACCTGGATGACCGGCAGCTGGGCCGACTCGGGGCCGTCCCGGGGCTCCCGCCGGTAGGAGGCCGTGATGATCCGAACATCGTAGCTGGCCATCTCACACCTTCGCCACGATCTTGAGGACGTCCCCATCCTGGACCGGGTGGTCCCGGCCCACCACCATCTTCGTGCGGGCGTTGATGGCGCGGATGAAGTGGGTGCCCAAGTCCGTGTGAACCTTAAAGGCTACGTCGACCGCGGTGGCGCCGCGGGGCACGAGGAACGCGTCCGGGAGGACGTTTCCCGCCTTGTCCGTCCAATGGTGTTCGTCTTCCACCGGATACACAACGATGAGATCGAGGAGCTTGAAGATTGCCTCCTCGACGCACGCCTGGACGCCCGTCGACCCGCGTTCTCGGAGGAAGAGTTCGATCCGCTCGAGCCCCTTCGCCTGCGCCGGCGTGAGCTTCTCCGGAGCTAGGACCCGGAACGCCGACGCGCCCGGCTCGTACGCGATGAGGCCGGCCCCCGTGGCGCGTCGTAACGCGAGTTCATACTCCGCGGACGTCGGGATCGTGCGGTAGCCTTCGATCTTCGCAAAGCGATCGAGCGCCTCTCGGGGAAGGAGGTCCGCCTTGTTTGCCGCGAGGATCGTCGGCTTGCCGCGGCGGAGGATCGTCCGCGCGATCCGCAGGAGGTCCCCCGCGGTCCATCGGGCCATCTTGGGATCCAGGGGAATCTCGCGCAAGGCGAAGTGGATCTGGATTTCCGTGAGGCCGAGGCCCGTCAGCCGCGTCTGGAGGAGCTTCTCCGGCGGCATCTCGTCGAGGTCCGCCCGGCGTGCCTCCTTGTCCCAGTTCCGGGACAGGATGCCCGCGATCCAATGCGCGAGCTCGTCCTCCAGGAACCGCACATCGTCGAGCGGGTCGTGGGTCCCGATAAGGACGGGGTTCCCTTCGAAGTCCGTCCCGCCCGTCGCGTCGATCACATGGACGAGGGCGCTCGCCTGTCGCAGGTCATCCAGGAACTTGTTGCCGAGGCCGCGGCCTTCGTGGGCTTTGGGCACGAGCCCCGCGACGTCGAGGAGCTCGACGGGGATGAGGCGCGTGCCGTCCTTGCACGGCGCGTTGTTCGGCTTGCACGGTCGTCCGATTTCGACGTGCGGGCACGGCTTGCGCACGTATTCGACGCCTCGGTTCGCGTCGATCGTCGTGAAGGGGTAGTTTGCGATCTGCACCGGCGCCAGCGTCGCCGCCGCGAAGAACGTCGACTTCCCGACGTTCGGTTTCCCAACGACCCCCAACTCCACGGAGTGACCATCGGTCTACCGGCACAAGTACCTTGTCGGGTCCCGCGGACGACTCACTCGCCGCGTCGACGTCGGCGCGCCAGGAAGGAGACGAGGATTACCGTGGCGAGCGCGGGCAAAGCCAGCTCCTGGAACTCGGGCGCGTTGATCACCCCTCCGGGGGTCTCGAAGAGAGGAGCCGGCGCTTGCACGGTCGCGTTCACCGGCGGAGTCGTGTCGCCGATCCCGGACCAGTCCGTCGCCGCGAAGACCATCTGCGTGCGGTTCGTCGTCGGCCCGATCACAAGCGAGCCTTCGATCTCGACGTCGTCCTTCGCGAGGGCCACACCGGGGAGAGGGACGTTCGTCCATCCGGACGACCAGATGGACAAGGAGCGGGACGTGATCCGACCTCCTTCGCCTCGGACCTCGAACAGGTAGTCGGCGTAGATCCCACCGATCCATGTCCCCTTCGTGTCCGTCGCGTTCAGGTCGATGTAGACGCGGAGGACGTCTTCCCCCGTCTGGCGAGGAAGAGGAATCGGTCGGCCGGATGTGTTTCCTCCCTGGCCGGGAGGCCACGGCACGATCCGCTCCGGGACCGCGCCCTCGAGCAAGTCGCCGGCGACGGCGACGTGGAAATAGGCGGTCGACGCGTCCACCGCCGCGCCGTACCGGACGATGTTCACATTCGAATCGTTGACGGGACTTGGGTCCGAATCGGGGACGTCCCGTCCGACCCAGTCCGCGAAGAGGCCGTCGATCCGTACCACGGACGGCGAGGAAACGAAGTAGGCGCGGACGGGCCCGCCGTGCACGAAGACGGGCAGAGGGGCGAACGCTCCGTTACTCGCCGACGCCCCGGTCACGTCGACTTGGACGGATTGCCCGGGCAAAAATCCCGGGGCCGAGACCGACGCCGTGATCACGGGAGCCGGCTGGCCCTGGGTCAAGGTTACGGATTCCGCTGAGAGGGATACGAAGACGCCGGGGGTAGCGTTCAACTGGATCGACGATGCGGCCCACGTTGTGGCGGCGGGGATGCCGAGCGCGCGGACCCGGATCGTGAAGAGCGGGGTCGGACCCGCGTTCAGGACGGATGTCAACGACGCCACCTCGAGGAGGACGGCTCCGCCCTCCGGGCCGAGACGAGCGAGGCTGCGACTCGATTCCCCGCGGAAGTCGTCCATGTACACCAGGATCCGGAAGTTTGCGGGATCGAATCGGTCGATGTCGTACCTCGAGACCTTCGCCTCCACGCCTTGACCGGAGGATGCCGCCGACACGGATCCTCGCGGCTGCCGCTGGCTCCAATTGACCTCGGCCCCGGCTGGGAAGGAGTACAGCCGCGCACCGGCGAGCGAGTGATTCCCGCCGAACAGGTCGACGACCGAATCCGCCCCGATCCCGTCGAACGACAGGCCCGTCGATGCGTTTCCGTCCGCATCGATCAGGAAGTATGCGCCGTCGAATCCGCCCGAATCGCCGAACGTCGACCCTTGCGTCGAGGCGAAGAGGTATAGGGAGTCGCGATCGAACAGCGACGCGTACTGGGCGATGGAGATATCGGGATTCGTCGCCTGGGTCGCGGCGTCGAACTTCGGGACCGGCCCCCAGTCGGCGAAGGAGCCGTCGATGGAGATCGGAGATGTCGGGCCGGGGACCGGGACGAACAGGAGGGCGGCGATTACGATGGCGACCAGCGTCCCGGAGGCGATGGCCGCGTACCGCACGCGACGGGACGGGCCCATGAGCTGCGCGGGCGACCTTCCGGATCGCACGAACTGCGTCCCGTTCACGAGCCCGTTGATCCGGCCCTGGGCTCCGGCGAGGCCGTTCACCCGTCCGCGGGCGAGACCGTTCACGCGGCCCCCGGGTTCGACGAGCCCGTTGACCCGACCCATCCCGTTCACGAGTCCATTGACGCGGCCCATGCCGTTCACGAGGCCGTTCACCTTGCCCGTCGCCGGACGGGCCCCGCTCTTCGGACGGACGCCGCTGACGAGCCCTCGGCTGCCCCGCATCCAGCCTGAGAGGAAGCCGACGGACGACGCGAGAGGGGACGCCGCCGGGGCCCCGGTCTCCCCTGGTTCCTTCTCGGGAATCGGGAGGGCCTTTTCCTCGGGCCGCATCGACTCCTCGAGTTCCTGGATCAGCCAGTCGAGCACCGCGGCCTTCGTGCGGTCGAGTTCCTCCGAGGATAGGGATTCCTCGAGCTCGCCGACGAGCAGGTCGTCGACCAAGGTGTCGAGCTCGGGGGATGGAGGCTCGGCCCGCGCCGCCGGCGCCGCTTCCGGGGCACCGCCGACCGCGGCCCCACACGCCGGGCACCGGTCCGCGTCCTCCGGCAAAGGCCGACCGCATTGGTCGCAGACCGGGCCGGCGCGGGCGATGACGTCGTCCAGCTCCGCGACCTCCTGATCCCAGAAGACGTCGTCGAGGAGGGAGGTGGCGGTGGACCGGATTTTCTCGGCCAGCTCGGGCTTGCGGGCTTGGGTGGCTTGGATCCGCAGGAGGGCGACCTTGAACTTGCGGGTGTCCGGCGCCCGGGATCGGGCGCGGTCGAGCGAGTCGATCGCCTCATCAATCCGGCCGAGGGATTCGAGGAATAGGCCGCGCGCGTACAGGATGTCCGGGTCTTCGGGTTTGTCGGCGAGTCGGCCGTCGTAGAACGCGAGGAGTCCGGCCTCTCCCTGCGCGGCAAATTGCCCCCGGATCTGCTCGTCCATTTCTTCCTCGTCGAAGGCGGTGCCGCACTCGGAGCACGACGGAGCGAAGGCGGAGGTGACGCAGCCGCAGAGCGGGCATTCATACTCCTGTTTCGCGACTTCCTCCCTCGTCCGCGGCGGGGGGGAATACTTCAGCAACTGGAGCGATGCGAAGATCTTTCGGGCGGCGAGCGGTCCGACCTCCGGAATCCGGCCGAGATTGACTTCCTTCGCCCGGGCGATCTTCCATAGCGCGTTGTAGCCTCGGCCGACCAGCGCCTGCGCGCGGGACGGGTCCAGGCCGAACGCCTTCAGGGTGTCCAGGACCGCAGTCGGGTCGACCTCCCCGCGGAGCTTGCGCTTGGGGCGGCCTTCCGCGACGATGGCGGGGGGCGGTTGCGGTGGGCCGGCGAGGGGAGCTTCCGGCTCCGACGTGTCGCGCGGCTTCTCGGGCGCTTCCGCGGCGCCGCCGGGCGCGGGGAATCGGGAGTGGCACTGGTCGCAGATGACCTGCCACGGATTGAACGTCCCGCACTCCGGACACGGGGCGGCCCAGTCGAGCTGGTCCGCGTCGTGGAGGATCGACGCGGCACCGCACGAATCGCAGAGGACGAGCGGGAACAGCTTGCCGCCGCAGGCGCTGCACGGCGGGAAGTCCTCGACGCGGGCGCTCAACGAAGGCGCTCCCGGCGGACGACCCGCTCCCGCTCGGAAGCGAGGACGGAGGGTGCCCTCTCCCTGCGGCGGAATCCTGCGACCATCACGGATCGCCTGCGCGACTAGCCTTTATACGAGATTATGGACTTTCGCCCGCCGTTATCACGAGGGATTGGTTCGATGGAGCGGGCCGTGATCCTGTGCGACGGCTATTTCGGCCAGAACACGGGAAAGACCGCGAACGGCCTCGTGCGATATTCGAAACGGTACGAGATCACCGCCGTGATCGACCGAACGAAGGCGGGCCGGGATGCCGGCGATCTCTTGGACGGCCGCCCGAACGGCATCCCGATCGTCGCGACCCTTGATGAGGCGATCGAGAGAGGCCGACCGGAGTGCCTCGTGATCGGCGTCGCGACGTTCGGCGGGTATATCCCGGCCGAGTTCCGAGCGGTCATCCGGCACGCGATCGAGCGGGGCCTGAACGTCGTCGCAGGGCTCCACGAGTACCTGGGCGACGACCCCGAGTTCGCGGCGCTCGCGGCACGCCACGGGGTCCACCTGATCGACGTCCGGAAGCCGCGCCCGATCCGCGAGTCGAAGCAGTTCAGCGACCTGTCGAGGGGCCTTCCGTGCCTTCGGATCCCGGTGCTCGGGACCGACGGAGCGATTGGCAAGCGGACGACGGCCCTCCTTCTGACCGACGCCCTGAACGCCGTAGGCCTCCCGGCGACCTTCGTCGCGACCGGACAGACCGGCCTGTTGCAAGGCTCGGCCTACGGCGTCCCCCTCGACTCCATTAAGGGCGATTTTATGGTCGGTGAACTCGAGTCGGAAATCGTCCGCGCGTACGCCGAGACGAAGCCGAAGGTCATCGTAGTCGAGGGCCAAGGGAGCATCTCCCATCCCGCCTACGTATGCGGGAGCCGCGCGATCATCAACGCGTCGATGCCGTCGGGCATCGTGATGATGCATGCGCCCGCTCGCAAGACGCGGAGCTTCCGGCGCGATGTCGTCGCATGGCCGATGCCGACCGCGGAGGAGGAGATGCGCTGGCTGGAATTCTTCTCGCGCGGCGCGAAGGTCTTCGGGCTGGGCATCAACCACGAGAACATGACGCGCGAGGAGGTCGAGGCCACCGTGCGGGAGTGGGAGGCGCAGTACGGCTTGCCGGCCGCGGACCCGCTCTGGCACGGATGCGGCAAGTTCGTCGAGCGAATCCGGTCGATGCTATGAGGATTCCGAAGTCACACCCGCGGTACGAGTCCCTGATCCGAAGGGAGAAACTCGTCCGGGCCTGGAAGGCCGGCATTGTGGTCCCGGAAGGACTCATCGCCCACGGTCGCGGCGAAGCGTTCGATTACCTCCTCGGGGAAGAGACGACCGCGCCGGCCCTCGTGGCCGAGAAGGCGGCCGCGGCGTTCCTCGTCCGGGCGAAGCGGCCCGTGATCTCCGTGAACGGGAACGTCGCGGCGCTCGCTTCCTCCGAAGTCGCGCGACTCGCGAAGCGCCTCCCGGCCGTCGTCGAAGTCAATCTCTTCCACCGGTCGGACGCGCGGGTGCGTCGAATCGTCCGGATCATGCGAGACGCCGGGGCGCCGACGGTCTTGGGTCTCCGACCGGACGCGACGATTCCGCATCTTGAATCGAAGCGCGCTCTCGCCCACCGGCGCGGGATCTACCGCGCGGACGTCGTCCTCGTTCCCCTGGAAGACGGCGACCGGACCGAGGCGCTCGTGCGCATGGGAAAGACCGTCATCAGCATCGACCTGAACCCGCTCTCCCGCACATCGCGGATGGCATCGGTGCCAATCGTCGACGAAGTTCGCCGCGCCCTCCCCACGGTCGAGAAGTTCGTGCGAGAGCTCCAAGCCGATCCGGATGAGACAGCTCGCATCTGCACCGAGTACGACCGGCGGGGGAATCTCGCCGCGGTGTACTCGTTCCTCGAGTGGCGGCTCGGGGTCCTCGCGAGGCGGCCGAAGGCGAAGCCACGGGCAACGCGCAATCGTCGCGCCCGACGCTGACGATTGTAGCGTCCGTCGTGGGGACTACTTCCAGTGGTCTGCCTTCCACTTGATCGAGCAGCCCATCGGTGGGACGAACGTCACGGGGGGTTCCTGGCCCGCGAGCAAGCGGTCGAAGACCTCCCGCATGTACTGATGCGTCACCCCGCGCGGCTCTTTCGAGTCGTCGAACTTCCCCCGGTACCGAAGTTTGCGCGCGGCGTCGAAGACGAAGAAATCGGGCGTGCAGACGCCGCCATACGCTTCGACGACTTTCTGGCTCTCATCCCGAAGGTACGGGAAGTTGTATCCTTTCATCTTGGCGCGCTCGACCATGTGAGAGAAATCGTCCTCCGGGTAGCTCGCTTCGTCGTTCGCGTTGATCATCACGAACTGGACCCCTTTTCCTGCGTACTCTCGTTGCGCCGCGACCGCCCGGTCCTCCCACGCCTGCACGTATGGGCAATGGTTGCACCAGAACGCGACGACGAGGATCCGCTTGTCCTTGAACGATGACAGCGAGTGCGTCTTCCCGTCCACGCCGGGAAGGGAGAAGTCGATCGCCGCCGAACCGAGGGGTAAGCCTTCGTACTGTTTCAGTTCCATCGTCTCAACCCGGCCGTCTAACGCGGCTGTCCAATAAGGGTTTTGCCGCCGCCAAAAGGTTATGCCGCGACGCGGCCCTCTTGGGGCCGTGGGGAGGAGCGTCGCGAGATTCTTCTTGGCCGGACAGGCGCCCGCGGGGATCCTCCACGCCGCGAACGCGTACGGCGAGTCCGTGGGCATGCAGGTCGACTCCTTGTCCGCCAATCACGTGACCCTCGTCAAAGGCAGCATCTGGGTCACGGGGAAGCGCGTGCTCTCGGTCGGCGCGTGGGACGCTCAAGGCGGCGCGAACGTCCAAGTCGAGGCGTACGTCGAAGGGCTCACTGAACTGAGCGCAGACCCGAAACCGTTCGTCGGGATGATCCCCCGCCGGGACATGTGGCGCATCGCATCGGCCTTCGTCGCGAGTCTGAGCGTGAATCCCGAGGCCGTGTTCGTCCATTCATGACGTAAACTATTAATGGAACTCGCCCAATGGACCAATCCCGTGAATTGACGTGAAATATGTCATTCAAGATCGATCCCTATCTGAACGTCGACGCGGGCACGATGAATCCGTACCAGCACGGAGAGGTCTTCGTCCTCGACGACGGCTCCGAGGTCGACCTCGACCTCGGCAACTACGAGCGATTCCTGGACGTCAACCTGACGGGGGACCACAACATCACGACGGGGAAGGTCTACCGCGCAGTGATCGAGAAGGAGCGACGCGGCGACTACCTCGGTAAGACGGTCCAGATCATCCCGCACATCACGGACGAGATCAAGGCGCAGCTCCGGGGTGTGGGGGAGAAGGAGGGCGCGGACATCGTCCTGGTCGAGGTCGGGGGCACGGTGGGCGACATCGAGGGGATGCCGTTCCTCGAGGCGGTTCGCCAGCTAGGCCAAGAGATTGGGAAGGAGAACGTCTTCTTCGTCCACACGACGCTCGTGCCCATCATGGGCGCGGTCGGGGAGCAGAAGACGAAGCCGACCCAGCAGAGCGTGCGGGAACTTCGGTCCATGGGGATCCAACCCAGCGTCATCGTCGCGCGCGGCGAGCACTCCCTCGAACCGGACATCAAGAAGAAGATCGCGTTCTTTTGCGACGTCCCGGTCGAGGGCGTCATCAGCGCGCCGGACGCCTCCACGATTTACGACGTGCCCCTCCTCTTCGACGGCCAAGGCCTCACGGAGTACATCATGAAGACGCTCCAGCTGAAGCCGAAGGCCGAGGACATGCGGGAATGGAAAGAGTACCTCGAGAAGCTGAAGAATCCCGAGAAGGAGGTCACGATCGCGCTCGTGGGCAAGTACACCCACCTGAAAGATTCGTACATCAGCCACATCGAGGCGTTCCACCATGCGGGCGCCCACGCCCGCGTGCGCGTGAACCTCAGGTGGGTGGAGTCACTCGACATCGAGAAGCACGGGACGAAGGCGCTCGAAGGATCGGACGGCATCCTCGTGCCGGGCGGGTTCGGGGATCGCGGGATCGAGGGGAAGATCGCCGCTACCCGGTACGCCGCGGAGAACGACATCCCGTTCCAGGGCGTCTGCCTGGGGTTCCAGCTCGCGACGGTCGGCTTCGCTCGGGAGGTCCTCCACCTCAAGGACGCGAACAGCTCCGAGTTCTCTCCAAAGACGCCGCACCCGGTCATCGACCTACTGCCGGAGCAGCGGAGCGTCAAGGGGATGGGCGCGACCATGCGACTCGGCGCGCACGAGATCGACCTCGAGCCGGACTCGATGACCGCAAAGCTCTACGGGTCCACGAAGATCTTCGAACGGCATCGACATCGTTACGAAATCAACCCTGCGTACATCCCCAAACTCGAGGATGCCGGATTGCGGTATGTGGGCCGTTCCGACGCCGGCCGGCGCATGGAGGTCCTCGAGCTCAAGGGCCATCCCTACTTCGTCGCGTCTCAATTCCATCCGGAGTTGCGATCTCGTCCGCTGCGGCCTTCCCCGATTCACCTGGGCCTCGTTCGCGCCGCCGCGTCTTGAGCCCGCAACCTTTAAACCGACCCCGGGCTTCGTCGTCCTTCGTGTCTACGTTCAGTTACGACCAGCTCCTCACTCGCGCGAAGAAGGCTCTCCCGGCCGCGCTCAGCAGCGGTGAGCGATTCCAGGTCCCGGCCCCCGACGTCGTGATCGAGGGGAAGACGACGATCCTCCGGAACTTCGAGGACATCGTCGGCGCGATCCGGCGGGACCCGGACATGGTCCTCACGTACCTTCTACGGGAGCTCGGGACCGCGGGAGCGCTGGAAGGGCGGCGGGTCGTGTTCAAGAGCAAGGTCACGGCGCAACAGCTCGAAGAGCGAATCAAGTCCTACGTCGACGCGTACGTCCTGTGCCAAGAGTGCGGCCGCCCCGACACGCGTCTCGTGAAAGAGGACCGCATCGCGATGCTCGAATGCGACGCATGCGGCGCCCGGCGGCCCGTGAAGGCGGTCAAGAAGGCCGCGAAGGTCGAGGAAGCGCCCCTCGTCGAGGGCAAAGTCTACGAGCTGATGATCCAAGACATCGGGAAGAAGGGCGACGGGATCGCGAAACTCGACAGGTACGTGATTTACGTGCCCGGGACCGCGAAGGGCGCGATCGTGAAGGTGTTCATCGAGAAGATCGCCGGGACCGTGGCGTTCGGACGCGTGACACGGGAGTAGGCGGCCCATGCGCCGGGAGTACGCCCCGATTGCGGCGATGGCCGCGATTCTCGTAGGGAGCCAGATCCTCGCGATCGCCCTCTCGCCCCTATTCTTCGCGGGCGGCTTCCAGGCGTTCTCGAACCCCGCGGACGTGACGAACACGGCCGTATACATCGTCATGATCCTCGCTTTCACCGCCGTGATCCTCGGCCTCGTACGCTACCGCCGCCAGAATCTCGCGAAGTACGTGATCATGGCCTCGATCTTTGTCACCCTCGCGTTCATCCTCCTGCTCCCTCTCTACTTCGGACTCTACTATGCCTCCGGCGGCGCGATCGACGGTGATTTGTTGGTCAACGTGTCCACGCTGATCTCGTTCGTCCTGGCGGGGCTCATCGTATACGTGCTCGTGAAGTTCCCCGAGTGGTACGTCGTCGATGCCGTCGGGATCATGACCGCGGCGGGCGTGACCGCGATCCTCGGGATCTCGTTCGGCATCGTGCCCGCGATCCTGCTCCTCTTCGCCCTCGCGGTGTACGACGCCTGGGCCGTCTACCGGACAAAGCACATGATCACGCTCGCGGACGAACTCACGAGCCAGCGTCTCCCGATCCTCCTCGTGATCCCGAAGAAAGCCGGCTACTCGTTCCGGGAACAGAAGAGCCTGAAAGAGCAGGTCGCGTCCGGGGAGGAACGAGAGGCGATGTTCATTGGTCTTGGCGACCTCATCATCCCGGGGATCCTGAGCGTCTCCGCATTCACGTTTTTGTCGCCTTCCGGTGGCGACTTCATCGGGATCGCCTCAAACGTGTGGATCTCTATCGCGACGGTCGTCGGCAGCCTGCTTGGGTTTCTGTTCCTGATGCGCTTCGTCCTGAGGGGGAAGCCCCAAGCCGGCCTCCCTCTCCTGAACGGCGGCGCGGTCCTTGGGTTCCTCATCGCGAACGTCCTCGCGTACGGCTATCTCAACCTCGGCTAGCGGCGCAATCGTCATATAGACCCGGGTCCTTGGGACGCATCCCTCGAGGTCGATCGTGGCCCTCTGGCAAGGACGTTCGAAACGGAAGCCGACCGGCGGTCGATATCGACCGCTGCGGAAGAAGCGCAAGCGAGAAATCGGTCGGGAGCAACAGTACGCGTTCATCGGGCCGCAGCGCCTCAAACTCTACCGAACGAAAGGCGGGAACCGGAAGGTCCGCATCCTGAAGGCGGAGCACGCGAACGTCCTCGACCGCCGCACGGCCGCCACGAAGAAGGTCAAGATCATCACCGTGAAGGCGAACCCGTCGAATCCGAACTTCGTCACCCGGAACATCATCACGCGCGGCGCGACGGTTCAGACGGAGATCGGCCTCGCCCGGGTCACGTCGCGTCCGGGCCAGGACGGCGTGATCAACGCGGTCCTCATCGAGGGCCCGGCGAGCTAGACGGGCTCATTCCGCGGACTTCGTGATGCCGACGTCCTTGATCAGGGCATAGGGCACGAAGTTCGGGATGCTGACTTCGGCCCACCACATCATCTGTTCAGGCTTGTTGCTCAGCGCCTCGATGTTCTTCATCATGCGGAGGAGGTTGTCGGTCAACCGAACGTCCTTCCAGGTCTCGACGACCTCTCCTTTCCGGATGTGGAAGATGCCGTCCCTCGGGATCGTCGAGAAGTCGCCCGTGACGTACGATTGGAAGCGAGTGTACCACGTGTTGGTGAGCCAGAGTCCATCCTTGACCTCCGAGAAGATCTCGTCCTTCGTCCAGTCGCCGGGCTTCACGAAGAGCGCGTGCGGCTCGGGCGAGACGAGTCCCGCGTTGCCCGTGGTCCTCGCCTTGAACTTCTTTGCGGTCGTCGTGTTGTGAAGGTAGGTCTTCAGGACGCCCTTGTTCACGAGCACGTTCCTCCGCGTGGGCACGCCTTCTGCGTCGAATCGCTTGCGGCCAATCGAGTCGGCGGATCCGTCCTCGTAAAGGGTGAATTGCGACGAGGCGACCGCCTTGCCGACTTTCTTGCCGAACGGCGAGAACCCCGCGAGCACGGCCCAGGCGCTGAGGCGCCCGCCGACTTGGTCCGATAGCGAGCCGAAGATCAACGGGTCGAAGATGACGGGATAGCGCCCGGGCTTGCCCGGTTTCGGATCGCGCGCGAGCACCGCGATGCGACCGGCCTTGTGGCCCGCCTTCGCTGGATCGAACCGGGAGAGCTTCGTCGCGGCGGCGACACCGTGGCCGCTCGACTCGAGGGCGACGAGGGCCCGGATCGACAGGTAGAGGCTCGCGCGGTGGTCGTGGGATTCCGCGCCGTTCGAGGTCGAGAGAAAGTGTTCGTCTTCGTACTTCCAGAACGATCCGGCGCATTCCTTCGCGCCTTCGTCCAACGCACCGCCGATCGCCGCCTCGACGTATTTGCCGCCTTCATCGAGGGCCACCACCTTGGGGTCCGGTCGCGTGCGGGCATACTTGAACGGGCCTTTTGCGATGCCGGCGTAGTCCGGATTCTCCTGAGAGCCTTTGGCAATCTTCACGAGGCGTTCGACCGCTTCGTCCGCCCGCGAGAGGTCTTTGATGTCGCTCGCGAGCACCCGCTTCCGGTACACGAAGAAGACGGACGCGCTGGATTCGCGCCAGCGATTGCTGATCACTGGCTCGTTCCGGGCGAAACGGATCTGGTACGAGCGGTTCGCCACGACGTCGGCGACCGCATCCTGACAGCCGAGCGAGATGGCCTTCTCGACGATTCGGGAGGCGATGTCTTCCATCGGATCACCTCAGATACACGTTGCGGAGGCGGATCGTCGGGCCACCCATGCTCGCGTCGAGCGCCTGTCCCGGATCGGACTTGCCGCAGAAACCCGCCTCGCACTCGAGATCCTTCCCGACGGCGTCGACGGCCGACCAGAACGCGGGGGTCGTGAGCTCGATGACGGTCCCGCGGACGGGATGCTTGACTTCCCCGTTCTCGATGAGGTATGCCTCGCGGCCCGCGTATTTCGCATTGTAGCGCTTGTCGTCGATGTTCCATTCCATGAAGCTCTTCATGTACACGCCGAACTTCACATCCTCGAGCATCTCGTCGACGGCGTAGTCCTTCGGCTCGACGAAGGTGTTCGCCATTCGGACGATCGCCTCGACGTTGTAGTTGACCGCCCGTGAGGCGCCGTTGCTCCGGGTCCCGAGCGCCGCTGCCGTTTCCCGATTATGGAGGAACTCCGCCACGCGGCCCTCCTTGTACAGATATCGCCGCCTCGCCTTGACGCCCTCGTCATCCGTGGCGTAGTACGCGATCGAGTGCTCGACGGTCGGATCGTCGACGACGTTGACCACCTCGGATCCGACCCGCATCCCCGCGCCGTCGGGGGGAATGAACGACTTCCCGGCCTGGCTCGCCTCGCGTCCGAGGACGCGGTCCGCCTCCGTCGGATGGCCGCACGACTCGTGGGAGGCGATCCCGGCGACCTGAGGTCCCGCGACGAGGTCCATCTTCCCCTCCGGGGATTTCTTGCCCTCCGTCAGCGACCGTTGCATGGAGCGAGCTTCATCGAGCACGCGCTTGCTGAGGTCCCACATCCGTACGCCTTCCCAACCGCCGGACCAGCCGTAGTTCCGATGCGTCTGCTCGACGCCTCCCTCGGCCATGACCGTGAGGAAGTAGAGCGCCCGCAGCCGCGGGCTGTACGACCGGATGCGGGACCCTTCCGAGTTCGCGAAATACTTCGAAATCCGATTGTTGCTGAGCTGGAAGGTGCGGGCCGGGATCTTGAATCCGAGCGCGGTCAGGTCCGCGTCCACCGACCGGATCTCCGCGATCTTGTCCTCAACCGGGACGTCCGCGAGCTTTTTCTGCTCCGGGACGGCCCAATTCATCGTGATCGCGTCCTCGTGGGCGAAGACGATCCTCGATTTCCTTCGGGATGCCTTCGCAATCTTCACCGCGTCGTCGACGATTCCACGTACGTCCGGCTTCGCCAGCGAGTTCGTCGCCGTGAATCCGAGGGCGCCATCGACGAGGACCCGCACACCGATCCCCCGATCGTCGCCGATGTAGAGGGCGTCGAGGACTCCGTTCTTCAGGATGAACGACTCCTGGTCGTGGCGCTCGTAGCGGGCCTCGGCGTACGAGGCCCCTCTCTTGGTCGCGTAGTCCACCGCGAAATCCACGAGCTCCGAGCGGTCGTCCTCCATCGTGCTCCCCCGGAAATCGGGCCGGACAGAGCGGCCGCGGGAATGAAGATATCGGCGGCGCAAGGCGGCCGACCAAAGGCTTATGGCGGCGTCGTGATTCCGACGGCGCCCATGCCGAAGGGAGACCGCCCGATCGTCCTGTATCCGGCGTATTTCGACCTCGGACGTTCGCGGGACGATGGCCGACGGGTCGCGAAGCGGTGGGCCGTGGAATCGCCGACCGTGCAGGAGATTGCGACCGCCGCCAAGGCGCTCGGGCTCGAGCCACGGACTATTTCAAGACGTCGATCGTGCAGAAGGTCGCCCAACGGATCAAGGACGCCCGATAGGACCGCGCCGCGGATCAGCCATGGTCCTGGCCTGTGCGGACGTCCTCCACGAGCCGCTTGCCCGACGAGACCAGGTCGACGGAGTGGATGACGGCGCCGAGCTCCCGCAACGCCTCCTCCACGCTCGGGTAGTTGATCGATGACCCCTCGATCGTCACCTTCACGCTCTCGGTCTCCTGGTCGACCTCGTCGAGGGTGAGGCTCACGCCGTCGACCCCCTTAAGGCCGCTCAGCCGGAGCGACATGTCCACGAGGGATGGCTTGTGAGGCTTCAGCACGTCCAGGACGATCCGCTTGATGTCGCTCAACCGATGGCCGCTCCGAGGGACGGCGTCGATGGGGGCGTTCGATAATAAACGTTCCGAGCCTCACGCGGTCGTGACGTCCGCCCCGTCCACGCCGACGATTAACGTGTGCTCCGTCTGCGAGACGATCCCGCCATCGGCATCGAGGAGCGCGGGGTACGTCATCACGGCCCCGCTCCGCACGAGCTGGTTCAGGAGTGCCGGTGCGCGCGGGTCGAGACGGTGCGCCCAACGCTCGGCGAAGGGGAGCGTCTTGAACTCCTTCGCCAAGGTCTGCACGAAGTCGTCCGCCTCCGCGTGGCCGAGCGCGTTCGGCCGGAGCACGCGGTAGATGTTGCCGGTCTTTCGGCCTTCGACGTGACCCGCGCCCGCCGAGGCGAACGGCTCGATTGCGACGACCTCGCCGGCCTCGAGCACATCATGGCCGTGCGGCACGTTCGGGACGCTCTTGCCCGCGTGCAGGACGTACCGCTCAATCGTGTGTCCGGTCAGGTTCCGGACGGGCCGGTACCCGGCGGACTCGATCGCACGCCGGATGCCTCCTCCGATCGACTGGGTCGCGACGCCCGCGTGGACCGCCTCGATGGCCGTCTGCAAGGCGAGCTCCGACGCCCGGATGAGCGGCGTCCAGTTCCGCGTCCCGACCTCGACCGTCACCGCGGTATCCGCAATCCAGCCGTCGACGTGGGCGCCGAGGTCCAACTTGACGACGCTCCCCCGCCGGAATCGGAGCGGGTCGTCGTGCGTCGGCGTATAGTGAGCGGCGACATTGTCGATCGAGATGCAGGTCGGGAACGCCGGACGCACGCCGCGTTTGTGGAAGAGCCCCTCGACCTCCTCCGCGACGTCGAGGAGGAGCGCGCCCTCCTTCACCAGCCCCGCGGCGTGCTCGCGCGCCTCACGCGAGATCCGTCCGGCTCGGAGCAGGGACTCGCGCGCGGAGGCGTCCATGGGATTACGCTCCCGTCGGAAGGACCCCTTGCCTAAGGACCTTTGGCCGATCCCCGGAGAGGTCGACGACCGTCGACTCGCCGCCGAGCGGCGTCGGGCCTCCGTCCAGGTAGACGTCGACGCGATCGCCGAGCTGCTCGTGCGCCTCCACACACGTCACGGGAGAAGGTCGACCGTGGAGGTTCGCGCTCGTCGACGTGATCGGACCGTACGCCTTCGCGAGGAGACGCGGGATCGGGTGAGCCGGGACGCGGATCGCGATCCGGCCGTCCGTCGCGACGACGGGCGCCGGCGCGTCCCTCGTCGCGCGCAAGACGACCGTGAAGGGACCCGGGAGGTTCTTCGTGCAGAACGCCTCGGCGATGGCCGACTTGATACCATACCGGAATACATCAGCGGGTTCGGCGAGGGCGATGGAGATCGGTTGATCCCGGGGACGGCCTTTCGCGGCGAAGACGCGATCCACGGCCTCCCGCTGGAATGGATCCGCTCCGAGCCCGTACACCGTGTCCGTCGGATGCACGACGAGCCCACCGGTCCTCAAGGTCCCCCGGAGGCGGTCGAGCGCCGCGGCATCGAGGACGTACTTCGTGCCGAGCGATTGCGCCACAATCGTGATGGCCACGGCCGCGCAACGGCGGTCCGCCTAAAGGCTTTCGCGGCCTCTAGATGTACAGGAGATACGCGAGCGTCCCCGAGCCGTCCCGCGACGGAGCGTAGACATCCAGGCGCATGCCGCGGGCCCGCATGAGCTTCGGGACGATTGCGCGCCTGAACGGAGCTGAGTCCTCCGACCGCGATACCTCATCGAGCGGACGGAAGGCGGCCTCGCTCACCTCCCGGCCATCGGGCCGGGGCTCACCGGATTCGTACGCCATCGCGAAGACGAGGAAGGTGTCGTTTGCCTCTCCGGCGACGCGGTTCCGAACGCCGACGATCGATTCCGCGCGGGCCGCGACTGCCGTCTCCTCACGAACCTCCCTCTCGACCGCCTGCACGATCGACTCGCCTGGCTCGAGGTAGCCGGAGGGAATCGTCCAGAGGCCCTTCGAGGGGCCGTACGTCCTCCGCACGACGAGCAGTGCGCCGTCTCGGAT
>VBMM01000155.1 GCA_005878415.1 Methanobacteriota archaeon | reverse complement strand
TTCGGGTCGACGAAGTATCCGGACGTCTCGCCCATCAGGCACACCGCCTGCATGTCGTACAGCCGTCCGAGGCCCAGGAGGAGTCCGCTCGCGCCGACGATCCCCGCGCCCGGCTCGCCGCGCGAGAAGACGACGCCGTACTTCTCCATCTCCTTCACGAGGTCGCCGCCCGTCGCCGCCCCCAAGACGCGGGGCTTCGTCACCATGCGGCCCATGCCGTAGCCGCCCAGGGTGAACAGGCGCCGAACGCCGAGTTTCTTGAGCTCCTGCAAGATGAAGTCGCTGAGCTCGTACTGTCCCTCCGGCGTGAGGCCCTGGTAGTCGCCCGTCAGCAGGACGAGGTCCTTACCGCCGTTCCTCTTGACGTAGTGCATCTCGTTGTTCACGAGCTTGACCTGGCCGTCCTCCTGGACGAGGACCTGCGGCGGGAAATACTTTGAGAAGATCTCCGCGAACTTGACCGCCTTCAGCTCGTCCTTCAGATGCTCCGCGGCGAGCTTGCCGACGTTCCCGATCCCCGGGAGGCCCTCGATGAAGATCGGGTCGTCCAGCTTCGGGTGGTCGGTGTAGCGGATCACGATGTTCTCCATGGTGTCTCATCTCTCCAATTCATGGGCCCGCTTAAGTCTGCGCCTGTATACGCCGTAGCGGTCCTCCGGGGAGTATCGCGGCGGCATCGGATTCCCGGCGGCATGGCCGCAAGCGGGGCAAACGTCCTTCAACGTGTACCGACCGCAGGCCCCGCACTTCTTCATCACGGACCGCATCGCGACTCAATCCTTCCGGTGGAACTTCGCCTCGCCGCCTTTCGCGGTCAGGGCCTTGATCACGCGGGCCGCGGCCTTCTGGATCTCCTCTTCCGCGGTCTTGTAATCCGGCGCCCGCACGACGAGCCGGTACCGGGGCGCGCCGATGTACTGCACCTTCACGCTCACGCCGTCGTTCTCAATCGCCGCCTTCGTGAGCGCCTCGCGGATGTGGACCGCGCCGTCCGGACAGAAGTCGGTCGCCTCGACGTAGCCGTCGATCGAGACGTGGGGCGGGATGATGTTCTCCCGCGCGACCTCGACGAACGTCTGGACCCAGGGGCCCTTGAAGCCCTCGTCTTCGAGGGCTTTCTCGTCCATGACGCTCTCCTCGAACGCCCGGTAGAGCGTGCCGAACGAATCGAGGAGGTCGTACCCGAACTCCTCCCAGCATTCCGCGGGCGTCTTGCCGAGCCGCGTCGCGACGATCCCGAGGAGGTTCTCCGCCTTCGATTCGTTCTTCCATTCTTGGATCTTCTCGCGGCGCTGGTGCTCGTTCACCGCCTTGAGCGAGAGGTCGATGTGACCCTTGTCCTGGTCGACCTTGAGGACCTTGCAGACGACCCGCGCGCCCTCGCGGATGTAATCGCGGATGTACTTGATCCACCCGGACGACACCTCCGCGATGTGGATGAACCCCTCCTTGCTCTCGTACTCGTCGAGCGTGACGAACGCCCCGAAGTTCTTGACGTTGGACACGGTGCACACGACGAGTTCGCCCTCATCGGGCCAGTCGTAGCCGCGACCCGCGGCCTTCGCCGCCTTCGCCTCCGCCATTACTCGAGGACCCCCAGGATCTCGCCTCGGATTGCGGCCTTCCCGCCGGTCGGCTTCGCGACCGTGGCGCCGCACACCTGGCACAGGACCACGCTCGCCGCCCGGTCGAAGACGACCTGCTCGTTGCCGCAATCCTCGCACTTGACCCGGAGGAACCGGCTCGTGGGCTTCGGGATCACTTGTGCACCTCCACGAGCTCGAACTTCTTCGCGCGGATGCCGGGCCGCTGGTGGGCCTTCTTGCACTCCCGGCAGCGGAACCGCAGATGGATGCGCTTCGTCGGCTTCTCGCGGCCTTCGGGCTTCGGACGAGGGAAGCCGCCGTACCCCGCCGTGACGCGCCGGAACCGGCGCTGGCCGGCGCGGAGCTCCGAGCGCGGGCGGTTCTTCACCCGCTCGACCTCCAGCTCGGTGTGCTTGTTGCAGAAGGGGCAGTAACCGCGGATACGTTGGGGCATCTTCATGGAGGGCGACCGAGCGTCGATACAGAGGGGAAGTGGTATTTGAGTCTTGCTGGGTCCGCCTCGGAGAAACTCGTCCGCGGCGTCCGCAACCGCGATCACCGCCATCGCGCCCTCGGCGCGGCCGAATTCCGCCGGCCCGCGGGGAGGTTCGACGGTTGAATCGCAACAAATATATATTGCTAGATTAATAAATGGGGGGGAGATACAATGAGCCGGGAAGTCCGCCTCAGCCGGAGGGACGAGACCCTGGTGGACCTGCTCATTGAGACGGGCCTCTCGCGGAACATCGCGAAGACGCTCGTGTTCCTCTCGAAGCGCGACGAGACCACGTCGGTCGAGATCGAGAAGGCCACCGGGCTGCGGCAGCCGGAGGTCAGCATCGCGATGCAGGAGCTCCGCCGTCGGAGGTGGGTCGACAAGCGGGACATCAAGAAGGAGGGCAAGGGCCGCCCCGTGCACTCGTACCGGCTCAGCGTCTCCTGGTCCGAGATCCTCGCGCAGATCGACCGCGAGGAGCAGGCGAAGATCGACCGCATCGAGGCGAACCGGAAGAAGCTCAAGACGTTCGCGTAGGCCGCAAGGTCCGCACGCCCTCGTCCGATGCGACGAGGACGGCGTCCGCCATCCCGAGGAACAGCCCGTGGCCGACGACGCCTGGAATCGCCGCAATCCGGGTGGCGAGTTTGGACGGCGCCTTGATCGGCCCGAACCGCGCATCGAGGAGGTTGTTCCCGTTGTCCGTCCGCACGGTCTCCGAGTCGCGGCGACGGAGCTCGACCGTCGCGCCGAGGCCCTCCAACGCCGCGGCGGCCGCCTTCCATCCGAACGGGTGGACCTCGACCGGCACGGGGGCCTTCGTCCCGAGGCGCGGCACGAGCTTCGACGCGTCGACGATCACGATGAACCGCTTCGAGGCGGCCGCGACGATCTTCTCGCGGAACAGCGCGCCCCCGAGGCCCTTGATGAGATCGAGCTTCGGGTCGACCTCGTCGGCGCCGTCGACGCACAAGTCCACGGAGGGCCGTTCCTCGAGGGAGGTGAGCGGGATCCCCAGCTCCTTCGCCGCGTCCGCGGTCGCGAAGGATGTCGGCACGCCCTTGAGATCCACGCCTTCGCGGACGAGCCGGGAGACGCCCTCCAGGAAGAACCGCGCGGTCGATCCGGTCCCGAGCCCGAGGACCATGCCCGGCTTGACGTACGCCAAGGCGGCCTCCGCGGCCTTCCGTTTCAACGCATCGGCCGAGGGAATGTCACGCCCTCCGTCGCAGTTCGTCCACGAGCTTCACGAGCTCGTCGATCACGAGCCGATCGAGTTTCTCGCCGAGCGCCTTCGAGGCCTTCGCCGGATCGCCGGTGACGCCGGGCCAATACTTCCGCGGGTCCTCGACTACCGCGTACTGCGGGATCTCGTTCTTCCCGGGCGGGCTCGTGCCCTTGACGAGCTCGGGCCGCGCGGTCAGGATGCGCGAGGTCTCGCCCGCGCCCGCGTGGCCGTCGCCTTCTGGCAGGAGCCCCGTGGATGCGTAGATGATGTCGTAGTCCGAGAGGACCGTCACCTTGAGGCCCGTGCGCTGATCGACGACGTCCTGCGCGGCGGCCCGGAGCGCCATCATGTG
>VBMM01000100.1 GCA_005878415.1 Methanobacteriota archaeon | reverse complement strand
ACCCGGCGTACAAGCAGGCGTGGTACAACAAGGGCTACACGTTCCACGGGATCAACCGCCTCGAGGAGGCCGTCGCGGCGTACGAGAAGGCGCTCGCCCTCGACGAGGGCGACGAGGTCCTGTGGAACAACCTGGGGAACGCGCTGTACAACCTCGGGCGGTACGACGCCTCGATCCCGTACTTCGAGAAGGCGCTCGAGGTGAACCCGAAGTACGAGATCGCTTGGAACAACATCGGGAACGCGCTGAACAAGATGGGCCGGCATGCGGAGTCGCTGACGTACCACGACAAGAGCCTCGAGATCAAGCCGGACTTCGACTACGCGCTGTACGCGAAAGGCCATGCGTTGGACTCGCTCGGCCGCCACGAGGAAGGCCTCGAGCTGATCAGCCAGAGCCTCGAGTTGAACCCGAACTACGATCACGCGTGGATGGCGAAGGCGGAGGCGCTCCACCATCTCAGTCGCCTCGAGGAGGCGCGGGACGCGCTGAACAACGCGCTCATCCTCAGCGGCGAGTACGACGAGGCGTGGGTATTCCGAGGGAAGATCCTGGAGGAGATGGGGAACGCGCTCGAGGCGGAACGGTGCTATGAGGAGGGGCTCCATTGCTTCCGGGAGTCCCTTGAGCTCGAGCCGCAGAACGGCGAACTATGGTACCACCAGGGCCGGCTGCTCGAAGACCTCGAGCGAATCGATGAGGCGATCGAGGCGTACTCGGCCGCCGCGACGCGAGGTGCCGGCGTCGACGCGCTCGCGCGGTTGGCGGGCCTCCTGCTGTCGGCGCGGCGGGCGGCGGACGCGCTCGTTCCCGCGGACGAGGCGCGGTCGAAGCACCCGGAGGATCCGCGCGGGTGGTTGGCGGCCGGCCGCGCGACCCGCGCCCTCGGTCGCCCGTCCGACGCGGTCGATCTCTTCCGGCATGCCATCGAGCTGGGCGGCGGACCGGAGGCCTCCATCGAACAGGCCCGCACGCTCCAATCGCTCGGCCGCCTCGAGGAGGCGTTGGCGGCGCTGTCCGCCGTCGAAGGGTCCGACGCGGAGCCGCTCCTGCTCCGGGCGGATCTTCACGCGGCGCTCGGCCGCGCGGAGGACGCGCTCGGCGACTGCGACGCGGCGATTCGTCTCGCGACGGAGGGACGGGATCTCGCCTATCGTCGCAAGGGGCGGCTTCTCTTGGATCTCGGTCGATCGAAGGAGGCCGCCGCGGCGTACGACGCCGCCCTGGGACTGAATCCGTCGGACGCCGATGCCTGGTGCGACGCGGCGCTCGCGTGGCGGGCGCAAGGGCAGGAGGCCCGTGCGTCGAAGATGCTCGATCACGCCTTGCGGCTCGATCCGTCCAACGGCCGCGCGACCCGCCTCCAATCCGACGCCGCGCCGACGGGTTGATTTTGATTCACGTGCAAGGATAAATATCGGCGGAGAAGGATTATCCGTCCCCCGTCCTTCCGGGAGATTCGATGGCCACCCTGAAGATCCGGCGGCGTTCCCGGCTGCGCCGCAAGGAGGTGACCGACTGGACCGCGCGTCTCGACGCGGAGTTCGGGATGGCGGTGCCCGCGGACGACGTGCCGATCGACGAGGCGGAGGCCGGCCCCCATCGCCTCCTGCTCCGGGACAACGAGGCGTTCGCGCTCCTCCTCGGGGAAGACATCGTGCCGACGGTCCGGGGTCTCCTCGCGTTCCCCGGGACGAAACGCGCGGTGACGGTCGACATGGGCGCCGTCCGGTTCATCTACAACGGCGCCGACGTGATGGCGCCCGGCATCGTCGACGCGGATCCGTCGATCCGGGAGGGCGACGTCGTGTGGGTCCGGGACGAGAAGAACCTTCGACCGCTCGCCGTCGGCCGGGCCCGGATGGACGGGCCGACGATGGCGCGGGAGGAGAAAGGCAAGGCGATCGAGACGATCCACCACGTCGGGGACGAGATCTGGCGGCTCGGGGAGGAGGAGACCTGACGTGCGCGCGGTGCGGGCCGTCCTGTTCGACATCGACGGGACGCTCCTCGACACGCGGGACGCATGGGTGGCGGCGTTCGACGGCGCCCTCGCGGCGATTCGGAGGACCGGCCTCAGCGGCGCGGTGGCGGCCCAGTGGATCGGCACCCCGATCGAGACGATCTACGCGGAGCGGTGCGGCTTGGCCGGCGACGATCTCGCGCGGGCGGTCCAGGAGTTCCAGCGGATCGAGGCGGCGTCGGTCCGGCAAGGCATGCGGCCCTATCCGCGGATTGCGGAGACGCTGGCGTCGTTGACGTCGTGGCGTCTCGGCATCGTCACGAACAAGCGGAGCGCCACGGCCGTCGAAGCGTTGCGGGTCACGGGCTTGCTGACGTCCTTCGGCGTCGTCCTCGGCGGCGACTCCGTCGCCCGGAAGAAGCCTGCGCCGGATCCCGTCCTCCGGGCCGCGGCGATGCTCGGCGTGGCGGCCGGGGAGTGCGTCGTCGTCGGCGACACGGAGGTCGACGTGCGCGCGGGCCATGCGGCCGGCGCCCGGACGATCGGGGTGACGTGGGGATACGGGACCCGGGCGAGCCTCGAGGCCGCGGGCGTGGACCACCTCATCGAGTCGCCCGACGCGCTCCCGCCGCTGCTGCGGGGCCTCACGCCCAGTAGGGCTGCTTGAGGTGCTTGTACACGGACATCGCGGCGGTCACGGCCTCGCCGCAGCCCGTCACGATCCGCTTGTCCTTGCCGGGATACGACACGATGTCGCCGCACGCGTAGATGCCGGGCACCGACGTCGACATGTCCGCGCGGACCTTGATGAGCCGCTCGCCTTCGAGGGCGATCCCCCACTTCGGGAGCGGCGTGACCTTCGGCTCGAACCCGATGTTCACGATCACCGCGTCGACCTCGAGGACCTTCTTCTTCAGGGTGCGGTTGTCGTACACGACGGCGCGCTCGACCTTGCCGCGTCCCTCGATGCTCGTCACCTCCGAGTCGAAGAGCACCTGGACCGGGCTCGCCAGGACGGCCTCGACGTTCTTCTCCATCGCCCGGAACTCCCCGCGGCGGTGGACCAACAGGACCTTCTTCGCCGGCGCGACGATCTCCAACGCGATCTCGAGCGCGCTGTCGCCGCCGCCGACGACGACCACCCGCTTGTCCTTGTACTCGCGCCAGTCGCGCACGCGAGACGCGACGCCGCTCCCCTCGAGCTCCGCCTCGCCGGGCACGCCGAGCCGCTTCGGCTCGAAGAGCCCCATGCCCATCGCGAGGATGACGGTCCGGCCCTCGTAGGCGTTTCCTTGGCGGGTCCCGACCTTGAATCCGGACGGCTGACGCTGGATGTCGACGACCTCTTCCGCCCGCACCTCCGCTCCGCTCTCCCGCGCATGCAGGGTGAAGAGCTGCCCGAGTTCGCCGCCCTCGATCGCGATGTAACTCGGATAATCGTAGACGGACTTCGTCGGGTAGAGCCAATCGAGCTGGCCTCCGACCGCCTGGGCCTCCAGGATCAGCGTCGAGAGCTTCCGGGTCCGGGCGTACACGCCGGCCGTGAGCCCGGAGGGACCGCCACCGACGACGATGACGTCGTAGACCATGGGCGGGAAAGCGACAGAGGCCTTTCCTTCTTAAACGTTATGACCTCCGACCTCGCCGTGGCAGAGAAGGACATGGTTATCTTATAGCCATATCGATAATTGTCCCCTCCCGTTGTCACACCGGGATCTTCTCCCGCGATACATTTAAATTCGTGGCCGCGGCTATGGGCGTCGCAGAAGGGATGTGGGATGGCCTTTATCAAAAAGCCATTTAGACGACTGGCCGAGGGCGGTGCCGCGGAGGCGGACACGTACATCGACCTGGCCGAGCTGAGCTTCGAAGGCGAGGGCGGAGCGCTGGGTGAGCCCGTCGAACACCTGGTCAAGGTCGCGGAGGTCTACCGCTACGAGGACGTCGGCGACCTGACGACCCACGTGTACAACGGGAACATCCTCCTCATCGACTACACGAGCCTCGCGAGCGACGATCTCGCGCTCAAGCGCATCACGGCCGAGTTGAAGAGCGCGGTCCGCGACTGCGGGGGCGACGTCGCCGTCGTGGGGAAGAACATCCTCATGGCGACGCCCGCCGGGATCAAGATCGACCGCGCGAAGATCAAGGGCGCTTTCTGAGAGTCACGCGCGCCCGCGTCCCCAGCGAGACGGCTTCGCCGCTTCGTACGGCCGAGCCGCGAAGCCCTTGTCGTACCTCAGCACGAAGTAGTCCCGGGAGTGGTCCGTGTGGCGCATCTTCGCGCAACGGAACAGGAGATGGACCTTCCCTTCG
>VBMM01000028.1:3016-16893 GCA_005878415.1 Methanobacteriota archaeon | reverse complement strand
AAGACGCCGAAGGGACTCGCCGTCACCAACTGCTGCCTCGAGGAACAAGGCCTCTAGCCGTCGGATTCCGAGTTGGTGACGATGGCCCTGGGCATCCGGACCGTCGAGTGGTGGAGCGTCCGAAAACGATTGGCGGACCTGGCGATCCTCCTTGAAATCGTTGCTCCTGGGCCCGGAATCCGGCTCCTCGACCTTGGTGGCGGTGCAGGCGCCGCAACGGAGCGGTTCGCTCGCGGTTGCTCGGAGATCGTGATCCTCGATCCGAGCGCGAAGAAAGTGGCGTACGGCCGTCGACGAAGGCCTGCCATCCAATTCTTCGAGGGCCGGGCGCAGGCGATCCCGTACCTCGATGGATCGTTCGACCGCGTCACGGCGGTCGTCTCGTTCCATCACATGGAGGATCCCGACCGGGTCCTCGTGGAGGTTCGCCGCGTCCTCCGGGAAGGCGGCCGGTTCGTGCTGATGGAACTCCCTCCGTCCCATGCGCCCGGCGCCCTCTTCCACTGGTTCGCGGCCCGGCGCGGGGACCACCTCTCGTTCTCCAACCCGGACGAACTCAAACAGAAACTCGAGGCGCACGGATTCCGCGACATCTCGACCACACAGGGCAGCCGCGGGTTTTTCGTCGCGGGAACCCGGTAGTCGAGCGGAACGGATCGATTGGGGCTCCGAGAGGAGTCACGACGGCTACGACCCCACGGCCGCAAGAAAATTTCGGAGGAGCAGCGGACCGTCCGGCGTAAGGATCGATTCGGGATGGAATTGGACCCCCTCGATCGGATGGCGGCGATGCCGCACCGCCATGATCTCTCCGTCGTCCGCGGTGGCGCTCACCTCGAGGTCGGGAGGCATCGATTCGGGGTCGATCGCCAAGGAATGGTAGCGTCCTACGACCATCGGATTCGGCAGGCCTTCGAAGATCGTCCGGCGATCGTGATGAACGACGCTCGCCTTTCCATGGAGGACCCGCGATGCATGCGCGACGACGCCGCCGAAGGCCGTCGCAATTCCCTGGTGGCCCAAGCACACCCCGAGGGTCGGCGTTGCGGGGCTCAGCTCCCTTAAGACGTCCCCGCAGACGCCGAAGTCGCGGGTGTTCGCAGGATGGCCAGGTCCCGGGGAGAGGACGAACGCGTCGGGCTCGATCGCCTCCAGGTCCCTCAACGTGACCGCGTCGTTGCGGAGGACGACCGGCTCCGCCCCGAGCTCTCCGAAGGCCTGGTAGAGATTGTACACGAAGGAATCGTAGTTGTCGATGATGAGGATCTTCATCACGGACTCCGCGCCCCGCGGATGCGGGAACCAGTCCGGACTACGTATACGTTGTTCCCCGGTCCCGGCCTGCGGAGGCGCGGCCGAATCCTCGATCCGAGCGGAAGGCCCGAAGCCTTTTCCGCCCGGAGACCATCCACGGCCGGGGGAGACCATGACGAAGACGAAAGGGGCCCCTTCGTTCCCGAAGCTCGCCCGACAAATCTTGAGCGACTATCGAGGGTTCCACCCGACGCTCGCGGCCTCGTCCGGCCTGCACGCGTACGATGGCCGGTTGCCCGTCTACACGACTCCGTCCGTGCGGCGTTTTGCGCAGACGATGCGGCGGCACCTCAAGGTCCTCGATCGGTTCGCCGCGCGGGACGGCCTCTCCCCGAACGCGAAGCTCGAGCTCGGCGTCCTCCGAGGGATGCTCCTGACCGAGCTCTCAGACATCGAGGATCGTCGACGGCCGTGGACCCTCCCGACCCACTCCCTGTATCGAATGAACATCGTGAACTACCTGTTGCGGAACTACGCGCCGTTCGACCGACGCATGCGGGCGGTCGCAAAGCTGCAGGCCGATGTCCCGCGGTTTCTGAAGGACCTCCGCGCGACCCTGGATCGCCGCCTCGCCGACACCTTCTACGAGGTGGGCGAGATGGCTGCGCGGGGAATCCTCGATTCGTACTCGAGGGAGCTGCCCGAACACCTCGGGAATGCATCCCCCGACGTGCAGCGTCTTGTTCACCGGACGAACGACGTGGCGAAGTCGGAACTCGACCGGTTCGTGAAGATCCTCGACGGGGAGTTCAAGCCTCGCATCAAGGCGGACTTCGCCCTCGGCCGGACGAAGTATGCGCGGATGATCTATGCGGAACACCTCGCGAAAATCCCGATCGAGCGCTTGCTCGAGGTGGGCCGCGCAGACCTGAAAGAGAACCGAATCCGACTCCAGGAGGTCGCGAAGCGAATCGATGCGTCGAAGACCCCCCCGGAGGTCCTCGAGGGAATCGAGCGGGACCATCCGACTGCGGACTCGCTAATCGAGGACACGCGTCAGATGCTCGAGGAAATCCGACAGTACGTGGTGGACCGCGACATCATCGCCGTCCCGTCGGAGGAGCGGGCGCAGGCGATCGAGACGCCCCGCTTCTACCGCTTTGCAACGGCCGCGATGAACTCGCCGGGGAGTTTCGAGAAGGTCGCCAAAGAGGCCTTCTACTATGTCACCCCCGTCGAAGACGACTGGTCGCCGGAGAAGCGAGAGGAGTGGCTGCGTCACCTGAACTACACGAGCTTGCGGAACATTTCGGTGCACGAGTGCTATCCGGGCCACTACGTCCACTTCCTCCACCGACGACGCGTGAAGTCGCCGGTGCTGCGCTCGTACTATTCGTACGCGTTCACCGAGGGCTGGGCGCACTACTGCGAGGAGATGATGCCCGACCAGGGCTTCGGCGACCTTCGGCTGAGGCTCGCGCAACTCCAGGATGCGCTCCTGCGCGACTGCCGCTACATCTCATCGATCATGATGCACACGGGCGGATGGTCGTGGGAAGACGCGACCCGGTTCTTCATGGAGAACGCGTATCTCGATCGGTTGCCGGCGGAGCGGGAGGCGAAGCGCGGGACGTGGGATCCCGGCTACCTCAACTACACGCTGGGGAAGCTGATGATCAAGAAGCTCCGCGCGGACTGGTTCGCGAAGCACGAAGGGGCCACCCTGCGCGAGTTCCACGATTCCCTGCTCGCGATCGGTGCACCCCCTCTCGGCCTCGCGCGACAACATCTCCTGGGACCGAGGGCGGGGCCCGCGCTCTGAATCCGTACGCGGTCTTGCCGATCGATCCCGCAGGAGACCCGGCGGACCGATTACCCGGTCGCAGCGCCGCCCGCGACCCGGATCGGTTGCCCGAAGAACTCGCGGTGCACCGCCTGGACCGCGCGCTCGAGGTCCTTCGTGTCGACCGTGAAATGATAGGCGACCATCGACGCGCCGGCGGAGATGAGCTGCACGTTGATTCCCCGTTCCGCGACGGCGCGGAAGACCCGCGCCGCAATCCCCTTGGCGTACCCGAGGCCCTCGCCGACGAAGCAGATGAGGGAGGCGGGCGGAGCGACCTCGATCCGATCCACGGCGGTGGGTGGGAGGCGACCGAGCGATTTCTTTGCCTGGCCCACCGCATCCGACTCGACGACGAACGCGATGCACGTCTGGGACGTGGCGGCGGTGTAGACGTTCACCCCCGACGATGCAAGCGCTATCGCGGCATGGGAGAGGAGCCCTTCTTTCACGCCGGCGCCGGCCGTGAAGACCTTGAGCGTGGTCAGGTCCTGCACGTAGGACACGCTCTTCACGTCCCCCGTCCGGTCGACCGTGTCCGGACCGATCCGCGTGCCTGGCTCCTTCGGATCGTAGATGTTCTTCACCGCGATCGAAGCGCCGGACGCGCGCGCCGGTTGGACCGCACGCGGGTGCAAGACCTTCGCGCCGAAGTACGAAAGCTCCGCGGCCTCGTCGTACGACAGGGCGGCGAGGGGGAACGCCTCCGGGACAATCTTCGGGTCCGCGCTCATGAAGCCGCCGATGTCCTTCCAGATCTCGATGAGAGGCAGTCCGAGCGCATACGCCACGACGGCGGCGCTGTAATCCGAGCCGCCCCGTCCGAACGTGGCGGTCTTCCCCTCCGGCGATTGCCCGAAGAACCCCGTGATGACGCTGACGTGCCCGGCGCCCTCCTGGCGGCGCAGGAACGGCGCCATGTGGACCTTCGTCTCTTCGAGCAGGGCGCTCGCGTTGCCGTAGTTTTCGTCCGTCATGAGGCCGATCTGATCGGCCTCGAACGAGACCGCGTCGACGCCGTCGGTCCGGAGATTCGCGGCGACGACCTGGGCTGCAAGGCGCTCTCCGAACGAGAGGGCGAAGTCTTGCACGCGAGGGGTGATTTCCTCCGTGTACGAGATGCCGTACAGAAGACGAGACAGCTTCGTGCAAAGGGCCTCGATCGCCTCGACGGCGACGTCCCCGGCCGGCTCGCCCTTCGAAAGGAGACGGAGATGCACGCGCCGCATCTCGGCCACGAACGAATCGATCTCCTTCTCCGCGCGGGGCTTGCTGACCGCGGCGAGGAGCGAATCCGTCACGCTCGAGATTGCCGAGACGACGAGGAACCGCCGCGTCGCGTCGTCGCGAATCAAGGCGGCGATCCGACGGTACATGTCCGGCTCGCTCACGCAGGCGCCGCCGAACTTCGCGAGCTTCGCGAACTCAGTCAAAGTATCCCCTTCGGTGGGCCATTTCGGCGTTCAGGACGCTCCCTCCCGCACCTCCGCGCAGGGTGTTGTGCGAGAGGACGAAGAACCGCAGGACCCGGTCCGCGACGCGGATCCGACCCACCGTGGCGGCCATGCCGCGCGCCCGCGCTGGCTCACCGGCCCTGAGATCCCGCAAGGGCTGCGGGCGGTCCTCCTCCGTGCGGACGATCACGGGCCACTCGGGGGCCGTAGGCAGCTTCCGGCGCTGCGGTTCTCCTCGGAACGATGAGAGGATCCGGGCGACGTCCTGCGACGAGACGTCCTGCGCGAGCGGGATGGAGACGGCCTCGAGATGCCCGTCCCGGACCGGTACGCGGGCACAGTTCGCCCACACGTCGATCGCGCTCGGGACGATTCCATCGGACCACGCTCCGAGGATCTTCTTCGCCTCGCGCCGCATCTTTTCCTCTTCGCCCTCGATGAACGGCATCACGTTAGCCGTGATGTCGAGCGACGAGACGCCCGGATATCCGGCGCCCGAGAGCGCCTGGTAGGTCGCGACATGGACGGATCCGATCTCGAAGATGTCGGCGAGGGGGCGGAGCGCGAGGACGAGCCCCGTGATCGAACAGTTCGGGTTCGCTACGAGGAAACCGCCTCCGGCGAACGATCGTTGGCGCTCGACGAGCGCGACGTGGTCCGGGTTGACCTCCGGCACCAGCAGGGGCACGTCGGCCTCCATCCGGTGCGCGGACGCGTTCGAGAAGACCTTGATGCCCGCACGCGCCGCGTCGACCTCGAGCTCGACCGCGACGTCGGACGGCAGGGCGCTGAACGCCGCGACGATGCCGGCGCGGACGAGCCGTTTCACATCGAGGGACTCGATCTCCATCCCGGCGACATCGGGGTCGAGCGGCACATCCTCGAGCCGCCAGAACTCGCCGAGATGTCCGCCGACCTTTCGCTCCGAGGAACAGAGGGCGACAATCTCGAAGATCGGATGGTCCTGGAGCAAGCTGACGAACCGCTGGCCGATCGTCCCGGTCGCCCCGAGGACGACCACGGGGATCTTCGTCAGAGCGGCGTCCCTCCTGCGAAGTACGCGCGGGCCTCCTCGGTCAGCCGCAAGAATTCGGATCCATCGGCGGCGGAAGTCGCCTTCCGCCAGTCCTCGAGGACGTCGCGGATCCGGCGATGGATCGCCGGCGTGTGCGGATTCAACGCCTGGATGTCCCGCAGGAGGGCCGGCGGATCGGCGAGGAGTCCGGCGGCCGCGATGGAGAGGCGGGAGAACGTCGTGCCCGCGGGCCGCTTCAGGCCGGCGAGGTCGAAGGGGCTGTGGGCGACGCACCTCGCGAACGTCAGCAGGCAGAGATGGCTCAGCCCGAGGAGGAACGACATGAACTCGTCATGGTGGTCGAGCGAGACGTCCACGAAGGATGCGCCGCTCGGACGGAAGAGCTCCTTCGCCTCGAGGACCGCGACGGCGTTGCCGCAGTCGCTGAAAGTGATGTTGCCGCTCGAGAGGGGCCAGAGGTTCGGGCCGAACATCGGATGGACGCTCGCGACACGCAAGCCCGCGCGCCCCATCGATCGGAGCGGTTCCTCGACCGGAGCCTTGAGGCTGGCGATGTCGAACACGAGCGCCTTCGGTTTCATCTCGGCGATCGCCCGGAGGACGTCGGCCGAGACGGACATCGGGACGGACACGGCGACGACGTCGGCTTCGTGGACCGCACGCCGCAGGTCCGGTTCGAACGGGAATCCCTCGACGGGACCCGCGGGGTCGTTGACGACCACCTCGAACCCGCGCGAGCGGAAGTAGCGGCACAGCCACCGGCCCATCTGTCCCGCGCCGCCGACCACGAGGCTCCGTTGGTGGCGCGACGCCGGCGCCCGGACGGCGTCCTGGCGGCGGACCGACTCGTCGATGAGGAGGCCTGCGAGGCCTTCCGCGAAGGTCGCACGGATATCGCGGGCCGCGCACTCCGACAGGAAACGGGTGTGCACGAGGTCCTCGGCTTCCTCATCCCGGACCGGTTTCTGCAGGAGATTCTTTTCCACTCCGACCTGCGCCGCCAGATGCAGGCGCTTCGCCACGAGGCCGACGATCTCCCTGTCGACATCCGCAATTTCCTCGCGCAACCGGGCAATTTCCGCTTCGCTCAGATGAATCCCCCCACGAGCATGAGATCGAGGACGGTCATCGCCGCCGCGTTCTCGACGACGGGCACGGCGCGCGGCACGATGCAAGGATCGTGGCGGCCCGTGACGACGACCTCCGTCTCCTGCATCGTCTCGAGGTTGACGGATCGCTGCGGCCTCGCGATCGATGCGGTCGGCTTCACGACCACGCGGAACGTGACTGGCATGCCGTCCGTGATCCCCCCGAGGATCCCGCCCGCATGATTCGTGGCGGTGACCACCCGCCCCGACTCGACCACGAACGGATCGTTGTGTTCGCTGCCCCGCATCGCCGCCGCCCGGAAGCCGGCACCGAACTCGATCCCCTTGACCGCGGGAATCGAGAACATCAGGTGTGCCAAGGCCGACTCCACGGAATCGAAGAACGGCTCGCCCACGCCCGCGGGGAGGCCCGTGACCGCGGCCTCGATGACGCCGCCCACGCTGTCCCGGTCCTTGCGGGCCGCCTCGATCTCCGCGATCATGCGATCCGCCGCGTCGAGGTCCGCACACCGGACCGGCGTGCGCTCCACGTTCGTCTCAATCTCGGCGGGAGTCACGGCCCGGGCGACCACCCGGCCCACCTGCGCCGCATGCGCGTAGAACCGGATTTCCCGCTCCCTCAGGAGGCCGCGGGCGATCGCGCCGGCCACGACGAGCGGGGCGGTCATGCGTCCCGACAGCTGACCACCGCCGCGCAAGTCGCTCTTCCCGCCGTACTTCCGGAGGGCGGCGAAGTCTCCGTGCCCCGGCCGCGGCACCCGCGCGTTGTCCGCGTACGACTTCGATTGCACGTCCTCGTTCCGGATGATTGCGACGATCGGTTCGCCGGTCGCCGCACCGCCGCGGACGCCTTCCGTGAACTCGACGCGGTCTTCTTCCTTCCGCTGGGACGTGAGGAGGCTCTGTCCGGGGCGGCGGCGGTCCAACTGGGACTGGACGAACTCCGCGTCCACCGGCGTCCCGGCGCGGAGGCCCTCGATCGTGCACCCGACGAACGGGCCGTGGCTCGTCCCGAAGATCGTCGTCCGGTAACGCACCCCGATCGTGTTCATCCGACCACCGCGTGCAACGCGCCGAGGGACCGTAGGTCATCGAGGAACGTCGGGTATGAAACGCGGAAGCACCAGGGATCCGAGATGTCGACCGGGTCCTCCGCCGCGAGGCCCGCGACGGCGGCCGCCATGAGGACGCGGTGATCGCCGCGCGCGTCGACGAACGCTCCCCGGAGACGACTCGGGCCTCTCACCCGGCAGCCGTCCTCCGTCGCCTGCGCGGGCGCCCCGAGGGCATGGAGCATCGAGACGACGGCGTCGATGCGATCGCTCTCCTTCCAGCGGAGATGTCTCCCGTTGGTGAACCGCGATTCGCCTGCCGCTTGCGTCGCGAGCACCGCGAGGATGGGGAACAGGTCCGGCGTGTCGCCGACATCGACGGTCTGTGCGACGAGATCCCCGCCGCGGGCCCGGACCCGATCCCCGTCGACATCGATGCGGGCGCCGAAGGAACGCAGGACCTCCACGACGCGGCGATCCCCCCGGGGGCCATCGGGTCCCAGGCCGGAGACCGTGACGTCGCCTCCGGTCAGCGCCGCGGCGGCGAGCGGGAATGCTGCCGACGAGAAGTCGCCGGGCACGTCGACATCCATCGGCACGTATCTCTGCCCGCCGGCGACGCGGTAGGTCTCGCGGTCCGCGATTGACTCCACGCCGAATCGGCGCATCAGGCGGCGCGTCATCTCGATGTACGGCTCGGACCGGACCGGCGGTAGGACGCGGATCTCCGAGGGGTTCCGGGCGAGCGGACACGCGATGAGGAGGCTCGAGACGAACTGGGAGCTGACGTCGCCGGGAATCGTGGCGGATCCACCCCGGAGGACACCCCCGACGCGGATGGGTGGGGAACCTCCACCGCCGAGAGACTCCGCACTTGCGCCGAGCGTTTGGAGCGCCTCGAGCAGGGGTCCGACCGGCCGCTTTCGAAGGCTCGCGTCCCCCGTCAGGATCGTCGTGCCGTCGAGGAGGGAGGCGACGCCGGCGAGAAGCCGAAGCGTCGTTCCAGAGTTCCTCGTGTCGATCGGCTTCGCGGAGGCTTGGAGGGGCCCGCTGGACACACGGAGACCGTCGTCGCTCGTCGCGATGTCGACGCCGAACGCCGCCATGCCCGACGCCGTCGCATCCGTGTCCTCGGACCGCAGTGGGTGTCGGATCCGACACGGTCCTCCGGACAATGCGGCCATGACGATCGCGCGGTGCGTAACGCTCTTCGATGGCGGGGCGCGGATCGTCCCGGAGACGGTTGAAGGAGTCGCGCGGTACCTCACGCCACGACCTCCCGTGACTCGGTCGTGTTCAGCCCGACCACCCGGATTTCCGAATCCCCGTCGCCCATGGCGCGGCGGACCGCGTCGACATGGGCCGGTTTCGCCAGGGCGATGATCGCCGGTCCGGTCCCCGTGACCCCGGCGGCCACCGCGCCGGCGGCTCGCGCCCGGATGGCGGGCCCCTCGTCCACGCCGAGGAGCGGGGCGTATGCCGCGCTGTTCGCCTCGATCGCGCGGAAGTATTCCCCGCCCAGGGCGAGGCGAAACGCCTCTTCGACCTCGGGGCGAATCGTCGAGAAGTCGGTCCCGAGGAGGCTCGGCTTCGTGATCACCCGGGGCGGGATCTGGACGACGGCCATGAGGCCCTCCGGGAGCCGGCTCACGGCAAGAAGCTTCCTGGCGGCGTTATTCGTCAATACGACGCCCCCGAACATCGAGGCGCACGCGTCGTCGAACGCGCCCGTGATCGTGACGCCCGCATCGAGGGCAGCATCTACCCCGATCCGGATGATCTGATGGGCCTCCAGGTCCAGGCCGAGAGCCCGGGCGCCCGCTAGGACGACGGCGTTCGCCACCGCGGAACTGCTCTTGAGTCCCCGCGAGGCTGGGATCTCCGAATCGACGGAGACCTCGAGACCGGCCTTCCGCCGGCTGCGCCGGAGGACACGCGTCGCGCTCGACTGCGCAAGGGCCGGGTCGATGGAGGCAGGGACGTGCACCCGCACGCCGAATCCCTCGGGTCGAGTCTCCGCCGTTGCGGTAGCCCGGAGGGCGAGCCCGAACGCCGCGCCCTTCCCAGTCGCGATCGCGTTCACGATCGTCCCGGCGCCGAAACAGATGGCTTGGGCCTTCATGAAAGGGCCTCCTTCGCGGCTCGGCGCATCGCGTCGACCGGCGGCGACCGGCCCGTCCACAATTCGAACGATTTTGCGGCTTGATGGAGGAGCATCTCGAGGCCGGACGCGTGGGGCCTCCCGAGCCGCTTCGCCGCGGCGAGGAGCGCGGTGTCCGGCGGGTTGTAGCCCAGGTCGTACACGAACCCGGCCTTCGCGATCACGGCCTCCGGCACCGGCAGATCCGCCGCGAATCCCTTCGTCCCGAGCGGCGTCGCATTCACGACAAGGTCCCACGGACCGCTTCGGTCGAGTCGTTCGACCGGAAGGATCTCAATCGGTTCGTCGAACGCGTCCGCCAGCGCCTCGGCCCGCGCGGCGGTCCGGTTCGCGACCGCGACGCTCGCGCCCTCGCGCAGGAGCACGTGGACCACGGCCTTCGCGGCGCCGCCGGCGCCGATCACGAGGACCCGACGCTCTCCGACCCGCAACCCGAGGGAGCGCAACGACAGGCGGAAGCCGAAGACATCCGTGTTGTGGCCCTTCGTCCAGCCGTCGCCGACGACGACCGTGTTCACCGCGCCGATCCCCTCGGCGTCGCCGTCCAACTCGTCGAGCGCCTCCACGATCGACTCCTTGTACGGAATCGTGACGTTGAATCCTCGGATCCGAAAGCGGTCCGAGGCGGCCAAGAGGGACTCCAGACCGGCCGCATCCACGTCGAACGGGAGATAGGTTCCCGGGAGGCCGAGCGCTTCGAGGCCTGCCTCGTGGATCGCGGGCGAGAGGGAGTGTCCGAGCGGATGCCCCACGAGACCGAGGACCCACGAATCCCGCCCCCGGAGTCGCTTGGCGGTCGCCAGTGAGAGTTGCCCAGGCGCCGCGGGCGGCCCTGCAGAGGCGTACTGAATCTCCTGCCCCGCAGATCCCGCACTCGCGCGGGTGAGCATGCCCGCCACCCCCATGCCGATCACGACGAGCCGACGCCCGCGTTCGACCTCGGTCCTCGCGAGATCCCCGAGTTCGACCGCTGAGTCAATCGTTTCGACGGGGACCACCACCTTCGCGATGGGTCCGATCGCCGCGCACGCGTCCAACGCCTCCCGAACCTGCCCGAGGCCGGCGGGCCGGGAGAAATGGTGGGAAACGATGAGCGTCGCGCGATGGCGTCTCGTGAGGCGGGCCAGTTCCGCCGCGCGCGGGCGGTCCCGCTCGAGTTCGATGTCGACGTATGGGAAGGGGCGGGTGCAGGCTTCCTTGAGAAGTTCGCTGCGCCGGGCTTCCGTCAGGTGGCCGGACCCGCCTTGCGAAGCCGATCGGACCGTGAGGATCGATCGAGGGCCTACCGCCGAGGCAAGCCGGCGCACATCGCCGACGCCCACGTCGCGGATCCGATCCAACCGCAGCTCGACGAGGTCGGCACCAGCCGCCAGCGCCATCCGCGCCTGGCGTTCCGCATCCGCGACGCCGTCCGCCAAGATGACCGCCGCGACCCTTGTCATATCAGCGCTCCGAGATGGTCTCCTGGATCCGCATCCCGAAATGCCGGCCGCCCTCTTCCGTTCGCAGGAGCACCGCGTCGCCCGCCTGGATCTCCCCGACGGAGAGGGCGCCCCCGGACGGGGCGACGAAGCGAATCGTCTCCGCGTTCTGGACGATTGTCGAGACGCGGCGACCGCTCGCCTCCGCCTCGACGAGCACGAGCGGCCGGCGTTCGATCTTGAGGCGGCCGACGATCACGGACCGCGCGCGGCCCGTCGAATCGACCGCGAGGACCTCGTCCCCGGCGCGCAATTCGCTGAGGTACTTCGTCTTGCCGTCGGGCAGGTAGATGTACGCATGCACGGCGCCCGCATTCACTCGGAAGGGCCGCGCGCCGACGTATCCCGACTCGAGCGTCTCGGCGTGGACGAGGAAGAGCCCCGCGGAGCTGTTCCCCACGAGCATGCCCTCCCCACTCCGCAGCAGAGAGCACGTGTCGACGCACACGCGGTCGCCGAGGCCGAGCGGCCGGATTGAGGTGATCGTGGCCCGTTCGAGCGGCACGACCTCGCGGAACGATTCGAGGACCGACCGCAACGCGCGGACCTCCTTCGCCCCGGAGGTCGTGAGGAGGACGCCGTCCACGCCGACCTCCATCGTTTCAAAGAAGAGCTTCGCCTCCGCGGCATCGTGGACTTCGACGAGGAGGCGAGTGCCGCTTCCCTGGAAGTGCGTGATCAGGTTTTCCAGCGGGATGACCTTCCAATCCTCCGTTCGCACGACGACATGCTTCGTCGTCCCCCGCAGCGCGCGCACGGCCGACTCGTCTTTCGCGGAACGAATCGTCGCAAGGCGGCCAATCGGCTCGCCGTCGAAGAGGAACGCGTCGTCCTTCAGGAAGATCGGCGAGAAGCGGCCGAGCCGCGCGAGCGAGGGATCGAGTGCCGCCAACACGATCTGATCGAACCCGGCCTCGAGCGCGGCCGAGACGATCGACCGAACGTCTGCCTTGTCCTTGCGGGGAAGGGCCCCCACCCACACCAAACGGTCCATGGGGCTCACCCGCGATAGACGTCCGAGAGAGAGGCCCCGTCGAAGATCATGCGGGCGATCGCCCGCGTCGTGCCGATTGGATCTTTCGCCTGGAAAATGTTCCGGCCTATCGACACGCCGGCCGCGCCGCCGGCGAGGGCGCCCTCGACCATCTCGAGCGCGGCCCGATCCGAGTCGAGCTTGGGCCCCCCCGCCACGACGACGGGTACCGGGCAGCCGCGGACGACCTCCCGGAAGGTGTCCGGAGATCCGGTGTACAGCGTCTTGACGACGTCGGCCCCGAGCTCCGCTCCGATCCGCGCGACGTGCTTCACGACATCGACGTCAAAGGGGTTCCGGACCTTCGGACCGCGGGGGTACATCATCGCGAGCAGCGGGAAGCCGAGCCGGCCGCATGCGGCCGCCGTCGCGCCGAGGTCCTCAATCATCCGATCGTCGTCCTCCCCGCCGATGTTCACATGCACGCTGACCGCATCCGCACCGAAGGAGATCGCTTCCTCGACCCCGGTCACGAGGACCTTCCGATCGGCGCGGGCGCTCAGGGAAGTCGATGCGCTCAGATGGAGGATGAGGGCGAGTTTCTCGTCGAAGTAGTCCTTGGCGAATCGGACGGCGCCCTTGTGCAAGACGACGGCGGTCGCGCCCCCCTTCGCCACGTTCGCGACGGCCTTCCGGATGTCCTCGACGCCGGGCACCGGTCCGGACGAGACCCCGTGGTCCATCGCGACGATCAGGGCTTTGCCGCCAACCAAGATGCGGCGAATCCGGATTTCCTTCCCGATCGAGGACATGGACGACCCGTGCGAGTCCGTAGCACGCCCGGAGGATGACGACGTATATCAACCTGCGCTCGTCCGAGCCGCGCGGGGACGCCGATCACGTGCCGGCCAGGATCTGCACGGACGCCCGCTCGTCGGCGCTCGGCGAGGACACGTCGGCCCAGGCGAGGATTGAGTTCGGCGACCGTAGACGGATTTGCCGCAAGACCTCCGGCACCTCGCGACCAGGATCCGGCGCCGACACGAAAACGATGGCGTGGCTGACCTCCTCGGGCAGGGAAGTGAACCATGGTGAGGCGTACGCCTCCTCGACCGCGAGGAAACACCGATGCAGGTCCCGTCCGGTACCCATCCCGAACCGCCAGTCGCGGACCCCGGCGAGCATCCGACGCAACGGGGCGACCTCGGACCGAGCGAGGACCCGCGAGAGACTCGCCGCGGGCTTCGCCATGATTCCGCCGAGCGCGGCGAACGCCTTTCCAAGCGGCAGGTCGCGGGCGATCCGGAGGAGTCCGTCGTTGCTGAACGTCACGACGCCGTCCGCGCGGGCTTGCAGAAGCCGGAGTTGGGCTTCCGCCAGCTGCCGGCGGATGGGGCCCTCGATCGTGAACGGGACGGTGGCGAACGCCACGCTCGCATCGCCGAGGATCCGTGCGACCCGGCCGACGAGGCTCATTCCCCAGCCGCCAAGCTGGCCGCCCAGACCGCCGATGA
>VBMM01000028.1:0-3001 GCA_005878415.1 Methanobacteriota archaeon | reverse complement strand
TACCCCTCGAGGGACGTCGCCGGGATCAAGATCCGGGCGGCCGCTTCCGCCATCGACGGATGCGGCGCGTCGTTCATCGCGATCCGAACCGCATTCGGGGGCGCCGTGACGTGACGCAACGTGTTGCAGCCGGCCCCACCGCAACCCACGATCGCGACGCGCGCACGCTCTTCGCCGAGGCCAATCTGCCACACGTCCGGCACGTCGGGCTCATCGGAGGTCATGCGAGATAAGGATTTGTCGCATCGAGAGTCCACATATATCCGGATGCGTGAATGTAAATCGATAGAAATCGCGATAAGGAGCGATTCGATGTCCGGGGCGATGGTGGCCCCCGCCGTGCCGAAACGGACCGACGTGGTCGTCGTGGGCGCGGGTTGCATCGGGGCGGGCGTCGCGTTCCACCTGGCCGGGCGAGGCCTTGGCGTGGTCCTCCTGGAAAAGGGGCACATCGCCTCCGGCGCGACGGGGCACAGCGGTGCCCTCGTCCGGCAACATTACGAGGCGCGCCTCGGGATCCGACTCGCTCGGGAGAGCCTGGAGTTCTTCCAACGGTTCGCCGCCGAGACGGGCTTCTCGTGCGACTTCCGGACGACCGGCTTCCTCTCCGGAGCGAGGACGCGGGATCTGCCGGCTTTCGACGCACTGCTCGGGCTGCTCCAGCAAGAAGGCGTCCGGGCGGTCCGGCTGACGCCGGAGGAAACGAGGTCCGTCGAGCCGTCGATCGATGCCGCCGACTACGCAGCCCTCGTCTACGACCCGGACGCGGGTTACGCGGACCCGATTGCGACAGCGACCGGGTTGGCCCGCGCCGCGGAGCGTCGCGGGGCGATTGTTCGCGAGGGATGCACGGTACGGTCGATCGTGACGAAGCGCAAGAACGTTACCGGCGTCCGGATCTCCGGAGGCGGACGGATCGAGACCGAGCGCGTCGTGCTCGCCGCCGGCAACTGGACGGCGTCCCTCGCGCGTCCGCTCGGAGTCCGCTTGCCCATCCGTTTCGTCCGGGGGGATGTCTCAATCCTCCGCCGGCCGATCGGGTTCGGGCCGCCGCCGAAGATCCACTTCGACTTCTACGGGAACACGTACTCGCGGCCGGACGGCGACAAGGACACGCTCGTTGGATACATGGACACGAATCCCCGTAAGACGATCCCGCGGCACGATCTCGCGGACGACTCGGTCCCCGCGGCGACGGTCCGCGACTTGCGGTCCCGCCTCGCGAAGCGGTTCCCGTCGATGGCGCGATCCCAACCGCGGGGAGGCTGGTCGGGCGTCTACGACGTCACGCCGGACGCTTACCCGGTCGTCGACGCCGTGGGTCCGCAGGGCCTCTTCGTGGCGGCCGGGTTGAGCGGCCACGGGTTCAAGCTCTCCCCGGCGCTTGGCCGGCTCCTCGCGGAGTATGTGGCGACCGGCCGCCGACCGGAGGGACTCGTCCCGCTTCGCGCGTCACGCTTCGACGAGCGAGCGCGGATCCGCCCGGATGCGCCGTTCCCGGCTCGCCGCGGCGCCCGACTGCCCTAGGCCTTCGTCGGTGATGGCGGCTTCGCGAATAGGCGATATGCGACGAGGACCTCCGCCGCGACAGTCCACGCCTTCAACGGATTCGCGTGAAGCGAGACAACGCGGTCGCAGAGATCAGCGACCGGACTGCGGAAGGTGCCGTGCGGGAAGCCGCCGATGACGGCGGTCAGTTCGCCTTTGAGGCGAGGGATGGCGGTCCTCAGGTCCGTCGCGGCTCCTCCCTCGGCGAAGGCCCACGAACGACCCTCGTACGAGGCGAGCACGGCCTTCAGGTCGACGCCGCGTTCGAGCGTGATGAGCGGGTCGTCGTCGGGGACGCGGCCCTTCGCGAACAACTCCTCGATCAGGCCGACGAACCGCGTGTAGTTCCGCGGGATCCGGGTCTGGGGAGCGAAGCGCAGGACGTCGTCGTGGCGCGTGTGCACGATCGTCGTCAGGCGGCCCTCCTGGTTCACGATGGAATCGAGACAGATCAGGACAAACCCATGGACGAGGTCCGGGCGGCCGCGGCGCTCCCCCTCGGGGACGCCTTTCAGGGCGGGATGGTGAAGGCTGCTGTCGAGCAGGATCGAAGTCGGCGAGCGGCCGCGCTTCCTCGCGGACGTCCGGATGGCGGGATGGCCCGCGATGGACGGAGGCACGAGCTCCAGCTCGCTGTCCGCCAAGACGAGGGTCAGCACGCGTGGGGATATCCGGTGGGGAGCTTGAACGTCGCCGCCGCCGTTCGTCGGATAGTTTCGCCAACCATCTCGTCGACATTATAAGTAGGGCGGCCTCCTTGCACGCGCGAGGATGCACGAGATCGTCTGCGTGGGCGACGTCCACGAAGGCCTGAACTTCGACTTCCGGATCGATCCGGAGACGGGCATCTCGGAGCGGGCGCTCGACCTCCACGGGAACTTCGCGAAGGCGGCCCGGTGGGCGATTGACCACCAAGCGGCCCTGTTCTGCATCCTCGGCGACCTCTTCGACCGGGCGCACGTTGCGCCCGTCTTCCGGGAGATGGTCCGAAGGGATGTGATCGAGCCCCTGGGCGCCGCCGGGATCGAGGTGTGGATCCTGGCCGGGAACCACGACGAGCCCCGGAGGACCGCGCGGTCCACGTCGTTGGACGACTACCGCGGGTACGCCCACGTCAAGGTGTTCCGCAGCCCCAAGGTGGAAATCCGGGAGATCGAAGGTCGCAAGCTGGGCTTCATCTTGATCCCCTACATGCATCCGGAGCAAGTCGTCGAGCAGGTGCGGGAGACCTTGGGGAAAGAGGTCCCCCGCGAGTTGGCCTACGAAGCGGCCCGGCAGACGTGGAAAGAGTGGATCCACAATCGCGCGACGGACCTGAGCGGCGTGGACTTGCGGATCCTGTTCGGCCACTTCGAATTCCAGGGCGTCCGGTACGCAAGCACCGCGCCGTCCGAAGTCGTTCCGAACGACTTCACCTTCACGCCGGAGATGGTGCCGGACGCGGTCGACCTCG
>VBMM01000099.1 GCA_005878415.1 Methanobacteriota archaeon | reverse complement strand
CATCACGACGTACCAGCAGGCGGACCTCTTCCTCACGGTGCCGGCGAGCCTCGGCTCCGGGGACCTCCTGCTCATCGTCAACGAGTTCAACACGGGCGCGGGCGCCTTCACGATGGTCCACGTCGGACCCGCGGCGTCGTTCTGGGCCACGGACGTCGGCGGCGTGCCGGCGTACGCCGTGGCGCTCTCCCTCCTCGTGATCCTGCTGCTCGTCGCGGTCCTCGCGATGTGGCGTCGAGGGGGCGCCGGCATGCTCGGAAGCCCGCGAGGTCACCCGGCCCCGCCGCCCCCGGAGGGGCCCGTCCGCGCCGCGCCCGGATCGCCGATGACCGTGATGTGCCGGCGCTGCGGCAAGCCGATCGACATGACGACGAGCAAGAGGCCCATCGAGGTCATGTGCCCGTCGTGCGGCGAGACGCAGGTCGTGACCTAGGCCGGACGAAGGTTCATACCGTCGGGGCCGCATCGTCTCCCTCTCGGGGGAGTCGACGATGACGGACGAAGCGGAGATCCTGGCGGCGGTCCAGAAGAACGACGTGACGGCGGTCCGGACGATCCTGGACCGCAATCCCTCGATCCTCCGGACGCGCACGCCGAACGGCACGCTGGTCCTCACGGCGGCGTTCTACGGGTCCGCGGAGGCGCTCAAGATCCTCCTCGACCGCACGCCGGAGGACGCCCTCAACATCTACGAGGCCGCGACCGTCGGGAATGCACGCCGGCTCAAGACGATCCTCGGGCAGTCGCGGACCCGGGTCGACGAGGCGACGAAGGAGGAGGGCTTCTCCCCGCTCGGCCTCTCGGCGTTCTTCGGCCACGCCGAGGCGGTGAAGGTCCTCCTGGAGAACGGCGCCGACGTCAACGCGAAGCCGCCGAGCCGCTTCCAGAACACGGCGGTCGACAGCGCGGTCTCGGGGGACCACGCCGAGGTCGTCCGGATCCTCCTCGCGGCGGGCGCGGACCCGAACGTCCGAAGCGAGGCGAACTACACGACGTTGCACAAGGCCGCGGCGCACGGGAACCCCGATATCGTGCGGATGCTCCTCGACCGCGGCGCGGACCCGAACGCGACGCGGGACGGCGGGAACACGCCGCTCGACGACGCGCGCGAGAAGGGCCACCAAGCCGTCGCAGAACTCCTGGAGACGCGCAAAGGGAACGCCTAGAGCCCACGGCCGACGCGCGACCAATGGCAGGCACCGTCCGAATATTTCATTAGTGCGGGCGGCATGATCAACGCGCGGGAGGGATCCGTCTGTTCTTGACGCGCCGGGATGACGCGACCGCGGCGGAGGGCGTGTCTCGAACCCTTCAGGCGTCTCTCTGGGCGATGGTCATCGCGCCGTTCGTTCCTTGGTACACGTTCCCCTTGCCGATGGCCTTTTTCATCGCCGTCGGTGCGGCGACCCTCCCGGGCGTGCTCTTCGGATCGCCCCAGCCATTGGCCATCACCGCGGCCTTCGGCGCCCTGTGGCTCGTGGGGCTCCTCTGGATCGTCACCGCGTTTCTCACGGTCTTTTCGGTTCGTCGGAGAACGTGGAACCGCGCCCTCTGGTCGACGCTCGCCAACCTCGGCTGCGGTCTGACGCTCCTCGGGACCGTCCTCCTCGCGAACGGTCTCGGCCCAGTGGAGCCGTGGGGATACCTCACACCGCTCGCATTCCTCTCCCTCTCGGCACTCCCCGCTTCGTTCGAGGTCGCCGAGCGCTGGCTTCGGGGGCTCGACGAGCGCTCGGGATCGGAAGCCGAACGCCGCGCGCGCTATCGACTTATGGCGATCGGCATCGGATACGGGATAGCCTTCCTGGGGTCGGTCGCCGTGCTTGCCATCTCAACGGCGTCCGCGATTCAAGGACTTCCCTTCTCCCACTTCTATTGGCAGGAGCAGGCGATTCGCGAATCCGCCGCCGTCACCTTCGCGGTCATCGGCATCGGATCGTTGACGGCTTTCCTCGCCCTCGCAAGTCTCGTGCTGAGGCGGTCGACCCGTCCCCTCCCTCCATAAGATGGCGAGTGGGAATCAATTCCTTCCGCCGGGGGCTCGGAGGTCGCGCCCTCGTCTCGGGTACGTCAGGCCTCAAAGGCGGGACAAGACCTCGCCGATCCCCCGCACGCCCTCCGTGATCGTCTCGCGCGATGTCGCGTACGATATCCGGATGTGACCGTCGCCCGCGGCGCCGAACGCGGTGCCCGGCGTCACCGCGACCGAGGCTTCCTTCAGGAATCGCTCGCACAGGGCCACGACATCCATGCCGACATCGACTTTGGGGAAGACGTAGAACGCGCCCCGAGGGCGGTCCGTCGACATGCGGTCAACCTTCGCCAACTCCGCCATCACGATCTCCCGCCGCGCGCGGAACTCCTTCACCATCGCCTCCAGCGGCGCCGTCGGTCCGCGGAGAGCCGCCACGCCCGCCTTCTGCGCGAACGCCGTCGCACAGGTGATCGAGTGTTCCTGGATCTTCACGATCTCCTTGTAGAGAGGCGTCGGGGCGACCAACCAGCCGAGCCGCCACCCCGTCATGGCGTACGTCTTCGAGAAGCCGTGGACCGTGACCGTGCGATCGAACATCCCGTCGAGCGAGGCGGGGGACACGTGCTCGCCGTCGTAGAGGATCTTCTCGTAGATCTCATCGCTGACGACGATCAGGTCGTGGTCCTTCGCGAGGTCCGCAAGGGCGCGCACCTCGTCGCGGGAGTACACGGAGCCACCGGGGTTCGAGGGGGAGTTGAGCATCAGGAGGCGCGTGTGCGGCGTGATCGCCGCCGCGACCGTCTCCGCGGACGGCACGAAGCCGTCCTCATCGGCGGCGCGGACCGGCACGGGCTTCGCGCCCGCGAGGGTGACCATCGGACCGTACGAGACCCAGCCGGGGTCCGGGATGAGCGCCTCGTCCCCGCGATCGAGCAGGGCCATGCACGTCATGAAGAGCGTGTGTTTCGTCGGCGCGACGATCACGTTCTGCGGCTTCGCAGGGATCCCGTTCTCGTCCCGGGACTTCTCGGCGATCGCCTCGCGGAGTTCTTTGATCCCCGGTGCCGGCGTGTACTTCGTGTAGCCGTCGTCGAGGGCCTTCTTCGCGGCCTCGACGATGTGCGGGGGCGTGGGGAAATCGGGTTCGCCGATCGCGAGGGAGAGCACCTTCTCGCCACGCGCCTTCATCTCCGTGACGAGTTCACTGATGTGGACCGTGGGGGACGACTCGACCGAGAGGACGCGCTTCGCGAACCGGGCCATGGACGCGGGGAAGACGGAGGGATAGAAAAGGATTCACCGGACGCGGTCCCATCGAGGAGGACCGTTTTTACTCATTTGGGTAAAACGGCGAGCCTGCCCTCAGTCCTCGAAATGGGAACCTTTTACTCAGTTGGGTAAAATCGACCCCAGAGTGGCGTTGGAAACGACGTGTTCGACCCGGTTCGCCCGGAGGAATCCCCGGATGGCCTCTATGCGGTCATGTGCCACGAACAGCACGGACTGCCCGAGGTATCGGACCCCATCGAGTTCCACGAATCCCGGATATCGGTACGTTTTCCCGTTCGCGGAGACTGTGTGGCCGAACACGAACCGACGGACCCTCATGCACTGCAGGAGATCCCCGCTGTCCACGTCCCAGGTCACGATGTATCCATTCAGGTATCGATCCCTCTGGCGACGGGCGCGACGAATGGACCGCAGGGGCGGCATTTTACTCACTTGAGTAAAACCGCGCATG
>VBMM01000098.1 GCA_005878415.1 Methanobacteriota archaeon | reverse complement strand
GATGGCCTCATCCGGCATCACGGCGAGCGGGGACGACACATCTACAACCTCTGCCGGTCTGGCTACATGGAAGGTTACTTTCTGAATCACCTGAGGATCATGAAATTCGAGTCCGCGAAAGGCGAAGCATACAAGGAGAGGTTCAAAGTATTCTTCTCGACCAAAGTCGCGTTCTTCGACCTCGCAATCTGGTCCAACGAACTCACGACACCCGGCGAAATACAGCACCAGCTTCGAGCTCGGATGAAAGAGCGAGGCATCGCTGCTGTGAAAGTCTACGCCCGAAATGAAGCGAATATCGAGAAGGTCCAGCGGGAGTGTGCGAAGTATCTGGAAGAGGACACAGAAGCCCAGCTCGAAAGCGACGAACGGTATAGAATCTGCCACTCGCCCAGTTGTTGTGTCACACTTACGAAGAAAGTACGACAGCCCCCGCCGGGGATCTTCAAGAAGGCTCGAAGGCATTCGAGAAGGCGCTAAGAGCCAATCCAGTCTCCTGCACTCGAAGTCTGAACGTGACGAACATGTCCGTGAACGCCGCTGGCTCCTCTATCACCTTCCCGGCGTCGGATCAATGGCGGCTTCGCGGATTACCGGGCGCACGTTTAAGCCGTGAACCGCGAACGATGTTCCGTTAAACGGGGCCTGCCCCCAGGAGGAGTTAGACCCCACCATGGCATCGAAGAAACACGCGAAGAAAGCGAAGAAAGGCAAGCGCTGATAGTTGACTGCGCTCGAGCCGGTTGTGGAGACTTTCACTTTTTCCTTTTCTTTGCCACGTCCGTCTTCCGGGCGAGGCGAGCGACGAGCCGCGCATGGAGGACCTCGCTCACGACTTTCCCGTCCGCGCGGCCGCGCACCCGTTCCATCACGCGGCCCATGAGCGCCTTCTCCGACTCGGCGCCGCGCGTTCGAATCATCTCGTCGGAGGCGACGACGATTTCGTCGACGATCCGTTCGAGTTCCTCGCGGCCCAACCCCGTCACCCCGAGCGCCGCGATGGCCTCGGAAGCCCGAAGCTTCCGGCGGCCCATCTCCCGGAGGATGTCGGGCACCGCCTCCTTTGCGAATCGGCCCGCCTTCAGGAGCGAGAACATCTCGCGGATGTGGTCCACGGGGATCGCATCCACGTCGATCGCTTCCCGCCTCAGCTCCGGGAACGTGTAGAGGAGGACCGTCGCAACGAGCTTCGCCTCACCGAACTCCCGTGCGATCATCTCGAACGCCTCATCGCTGCCCTCCTGCACGAGCTGGCGCGCTTGCTGCTCGTGGACGCCATATTCCCGGGCGAGGCGCGCAATCGTGATCTCGGGCGGCTCCGGAAGGTGCTCTCGAATCCTCGCGAGCCGTTCGTTAGTCACCCGGATAGGCGGCGCATCCGTCTCCGGGTACATCCTTGCCTTTCCCGGCAACGGACGGGCGTACGCGGTCGTCCCGTCCGGGCGGGGCTCCCGGGTCTCGGGGGGAACGCCCTGGAGGGCAGCCGCGGCGCGAGGATGCATCTCCTCGATCGCGTGGCGGGCTTTCGCCTCTTCTTCCGCGATCAGCACGAACGCATCATCCGGGCCGCCGATCTTCAGTGCCTTGCGGACGGCGTCCACCTCGGATGGCGTGATTCCGTATCCCGGCAGTTCGTCCGAATGGAAGATCCCCGCCACTCCCACGACGCGGGCGTGGGCCGCGAGTTCCGGACCGAGTTTCCCCTTCAGCAAGCGCGCGAAACCGGGGAGGACCCATCCGAGGACTCTCCCACTGCGGTCGAGCGCCGCGCGGACGACCTTCGATTGCGTCTCCCGGAATATGGCCGTGAGGTCTTTGGGATCCAGCGGGACGGCCCGGACGCCTCGGTTCTTCAATTCGGCGGCGACGTCCAAGAGCATGCGCTGTCGTTCGACCTCTTTCTCGACGAACGTCGCAATCATGCGGAGCTCCTGCACCCCTTTGATCTCGATGCGCGCCCCGCCGGCGATCGAGACGTTCAGATCCTCTCGGATCGTTCCGATCCCCCGCATGACCTTCCGAGTCGCGCGCAGGAGGGAGCCGAACGCCAAGGCGACGTCCCGCGCCTCCTCCGGTGTCGCGATGTTCGGCGTCGTCGCGAGTTCGACGAGCGGGATGCCGAGCCGGTCGAGCCGATATACGACCTCGCCTTCCGACTCCCCAAGCTTCCTCGCGGCATCCTCCTCGAGCAGGATGGTCGGCACGCCGATCGGTTTCCCGGCAACCTCCAGATGACCGTCGAGCGCGAGGAGCGCCGATCGCTGGAAGCCCGCGGTGTTCGAGCCGTCGATTACCAGCTTCCGCATGAAGTGGACCTCGTTCACGGGCTTGGCGTCCAACAGGAGGGCGATCTCGAGGGCGATGTCGAGCGCTTCGGGATTTGGCGGATGTGGCGGCTCCTCGTCCGCCTCGACGAGACACGAGTTGGGGGTCGCCTCGTAGACGAACACCAGGTGGCGTTTCGCCTCCTCGATTGCGGCCGCGTCCACCTCCCCCAGCTCAGATTGGGTCGGCCGGAGCCGACGGCGGAATCGTATGCCACCCTGGAGATCGACGAGTCCGGAGGCGCATTCGCAGAACAACTTGCGCGTCGCGAGCTGCTGGTGGATCTCGAGTCCGACCTTCAGGCCGAGCGCGCGGTAGTCCATCGGGTCAGGAAGTCCGGAGTCCGTGATTAAGCCTTTCCCGCGGCCGTCTCCTCCGGTACACGGGCCTTGCGGAGTTCCCCCTGGAGTTCGGCGATCCGGTCTTCCGCCGCCTTGAGCGCCCCCTCGAGATCGGAGATGCGGGCCGCCGCCTCCTTGAGTTCCGACCACAGGATGTGATATCGTCGCGCGGCACGGTACTCCCGCAGCGGCTCCGGATCCGCCGGTTCCAGCTCGCCGTCCGTCGATAGGATATTCTTCACGTAGAAGTCCCGGTCGAGTTCGGGCATCGCCGCCATCTGGCGGAGGAGATGCGGCGGGTAGTCTGGCTTGAGGGTGGAAACGGCCCGGATCGCCATCATGACCGCGTACTCGCCGCAGCAGTTGAAGTCCCGGACGGGCACGTGGTTGTCGCCGTGCGTCTGGCGATGGGTCTGGGTGAACATCTCCCAGATCCGGTCGTATTCATCGAGGGCGGCCATTGGATCAGCGAGCGAGAAGGCCGCGACGGTCGAAAGTACCTTTGGGATAGTCACATGGACGACAACTCGTGCCGATGGCTTCTTTTGCCGTCTCGCGGTGCGGTTCGCGTGGGCCGCGTCTGGGACTTCGCAAAACGGCGGATCGCCGGGTACATCGTGTTCTGGCTCGTCGTCGTCTTCGTGATTTACGTCCTCTACAAGGGGAACCTCCCCGCGCAGGCGGGCATCTTCATCCTCGCGTTCGCCTTCACGATGTCCGTCGCGTTCACGGGTCGGATGAAGCGGAAGCAGCGGGAGCGACGCGAGGCGTCCAAGCTCCGCGGACGTTAGCCGTGCGGTTCGCGGTACGGGGATCGCAGGGTGCCTTCGTTGCGCTTCCGGCGGTGTTCCTTCTCGTTCTTGAGCCACGCGAGGAGGCGGGACGCGGCGCCGAACGGCCGGAACTCGAAGACCACCTTGCCGTGCTCCTCGTCCTCCGTCTGCAGGAGTACACGCCGGCGTTTGGGAACCACATCGATCGTCTCCTCGAGGGGGATCTCGTGGAATCGCTTCCCTTTCTTGCCGCCCGGCAGATCAAGCCAGTCGGAATCGAGGAGGAGGA
>VBMM01000027.1 GCA_005878415.1 Methanobacteriota archaeon | reverse complement strand
ATGGACTACGTACCGCGCGTGGGTTCCGGGAGCCCGGGTGCGGAAGGCTACCCGAACTCGGAGTTGCGGTGGTACGAGGGACAGAAGCAGGTGCACGCGTCTCCGGGCAGCTACGCGTACGGGCAGCCGTACGAGTACCTCGTGTCGCCGACGCGTTGGATCTTCAAGGACGGGACCACCCTTACGATTCGTCTGCCGACCTTCGAGATTCCCTGGTACAAGCCGTACGCGTCCACATGGGATGCGGCCAACAAAATCGGGAACTACGTGACGTTCATGTCGACGCTGACTCTGGGCTCGATTACACCGTCCGGCAACTACTATACGTGGGATGCTCGTGCGAAGGTGATCTCGATGGCCGGGCCGCACGACTGGGGCACTACGAGCCTGCCTCTCGTTTCGGCGCCGTATATCGTGTTCCAACCGGAGACGAGCGGATAAAGCCCTTCCGCTCAGAACTTCACGCCGCGCCAGTACTGGAAGTACAGGAGCGAGTTTTGCACGCCGACGTCCTTCTGGTATTCGCAGCGGTTGAGAATCGGTTGCCCCGTGTATGACCCAGTCGGCACACCGTAAGTCCCGAGGGCGATGTCCGAGTAGATCCTGTGGTCCGCCGCGGGGTTCCACGTCGGCGACGAGAACGACGGGTCTCGGTAGAGGATTTGGAAGGTCCACGCGTTCGGGGTCGCATACAGGTTGAAGGACGAGATCGTCGCTTGGATTTCCGGCTCGTGGATGTAGTTGATGAACTGATGGGAGAGCCAGAGCTTCTCGCATTCTCGATGGATCGTGAGGTTGTCGATCCAGCGCGCGCCGCCCTGTTTCGGAACGAAGTAGTCGACGGGCGGGTGGGGTTCGAGGTTCGGGCGCACCGCATACATGATGTCTCCGGACCACGCATGGTCGACGAGCATCGTGCCGCTCACGAGCCAAGGGCCCTGCTGCGGGGTGTTGAACCCCCACATCGTCCCCGTGATTCCGTTCAGCCAGTCCGCCGAGTCCTGGAGTTTCGTCTCGGCGACCTCGTTGTTCGACCACTGGTAAAGCTTGTTGTACGGAGAATCGAGCTTGTGAACCTCAGTCGTTGGCGGGAAGATCACCGGTGGAGGTGCGGGATTTCGCCATTCCGGGTGGGAGCCTGGAAGGCTGACCTCCTCGGCACCAAGCCTCTCTTGGTCTGCGAATCCGACTTCTTTCAGGGCCGCGGTGAAGACTTCGCGCATGTCGTCAAGCATCATCCGTTTCTTCGTTAGGTCGTAGGTGATCCCCGAGTCGGGATTCGTGTACGAAGAAAGTCCCAGGACGTCCCATCCGTAGGCCTCGATGTCCTGCTGCCGGAATACGTCCTGGCGGTACCCGATGCCGGTCGTCCCCCATTGATACGGAATCGCCACGAGGCCGTCGAGAGTAGGGATCCCGTTGGAGTCGCTCCAAGCGCCGCCGCCCGGGTGTGGCTTCTGGGTCGCATACGTCGTCGTGTTCCCGCGGTAGGCATACCCGTTCAGGATCGGATCCCGGAAGTCCACGCTCGCTGCATTGTTGTACGGATCACCGGCCGCAAATCCCGGATAGTCGATCGTCGCCGGGAGTCCGGTTCCCGGATCCGTGTATGTGGTCGGGTAGAACGGCGTCGTTGGTGCGGACGGGACCCTTCCGAAGATGTTGAGATAGTTTGGGATCCAGTCTTGTTCGAGGTTCACCAAGAGGCCCGCCTTCTCCATTGTCTCGACCGTGTAGTTCGTCGGGACCATTACGTCGAATTTCCGACCGGTCTGTGTGACCCAGGTGAAGAGCTCTTCATTCGACGTATAGATGTTCGAGGTCCAACGGGCCTCGCACGCGGGCAAGTTGAACTTCTTGTTCATGTAGTCCGTGAAGTTCCGGATCACATACCCCGGCCAGTAATCGTACCACTGGGCGACGTTCAGGATCCGCATGTCCGGATTGTCGATGTACGCCTGTGGAACGCCGTCGGTGTTCATCGGTCCTTCAAACTGAGCGACGAGGCTGTAGTCAACGACGCCAGGGGCGATCTCCCATGGCTTCTGCCCGAACGAGAGCCACTTCGTCCAACCGGAGGGATACTTGAGGGCAGAGAATGCCCCGAACGCGGCCAGCCCTCCGATTCCGGCGTACTTCAGAAAGGTCCGACGAGAGACGTTCTTGATGAGGCCTTTCGAGGCCATGCAGAATCTCCGCGCTTCAGCTCGCGGCCGCGCCGCGATCCTTGAGGTTCGAGAGGCCCGCCAACTGATATAAGGATTCGTTCTGTCGGCCTCATCGAAATCGTCACTCATCGAAAGAAACCGTTATACAGCAACCTTTCCTTCCCCATCCATAGGGGAGGATAGGGGACGCCCCAAGCGGACACTGCCCGCTCGCCGAACCTCGCCCGGTCGCCCCAGCGCAACTGGCTTCGGACGCTGGCCCGGCTCACGCGCGGTACCGGGAACCTTCGGCTCTACTTGACCCTCTTTCTCCCGGTCGCCTGGATTTTCCTGTTCTTGGTAATCCCTCTCGTCTTCGTTTTCATTTATGGGTTCGGGTACTACAGCGAATCGTACACGCTGCAACTCTGGCCGATGGATCCAGGCAATTATCTGTACGCGATTTCGCTCGGTCGCGGTGCGATCGTCATTCCCCTCCTCGCACGGACATTCGGAGTCGCCCTCGCGACGACGCTCGTGGCCTTGTTTTTCGGATACATCATGGCGTATTACATCGCCCGGATTGCCAAGGAGCGATGGCGGGGCGTCTTGATGGGGCTCGTGGTCGTTCCGTTTTGGGTGAGTTTCATCGTCCGGATCTACGCAGTTTTCCCCTTCACCAATAGTGAGTCGTTCATCCACGACGGACTGCGCGGCGCGGGCCTTGGGTTCCTCAGTAGCGCCATCCTCTCGATCTTCGAGATCGGCACGGCCCAGATGCTCGTCTTCACCCTCATGTACGTCTGGCTACCTTTCATGGTCTTGCCGCTCTACGCTTCGCTTTCGAAAGTGGACCCTCAGCTGCTCGAAGCGGCCTATGATCTCGGCGCGAGTCGTTGGCGGGCCTTCCTGTACGTGACCCTCCCGCTGACATATCCCGCGATGATCGTCGGTTCGATCCTGACGTTCATCACGTCCGTCGGCGCATTCATTGAGCCGTCCATGGTGGGCGGTCAGAACTGGCAGCTGATTGGGAACTACATCCAAGACGAGTTCAACTTGGCCGTGGGGCTGCCGCAAGCCTCGGCATCGGCGCTGTTTCTGATTTTCGTGACGGTCCTTCTCATCAGCGTTTACCGCAAGTACGCAGAGCTCGAAGAAGAGGGGCAGACCGAAGTCAGGTCGAGAATTATCGTCCCTCTCTGGAACTGGCTCAAGCAAATCCTAAAAATCGGGAAGGGCCGCGAGAGCGGGCCGGTCCCCGCGGGAATGCCGGACGGGGGGGCAACGATCTCGGAAGGTCACTTCCTCGGCGGGGTCTCGGAGGGACCGATCCGGAAAGCCGCGTGGGAAAAGGCGCTGGATAAGATTGCGGAGAAAGGAGGCAAATGGATCCTTGGGGGCGTCACGGCTTTGGTGCTCCTCATGTTCTTCGTACCCCTGATCATCGTCGCGGTCTTCTCGTTCAACAGTGCCGACGATCTGAATCACCTTCACGGTCTCTCCCTTGACTTCTGGATCGGCAGCGGATCGCGCGATGGGCTCTTCCAAGACGACCAGGCGTTGAATTCCATCAAGTACAGTTTCTTGATCGCGTTCATGTCGTCCGTCCTCGCGACGGGAATCGGCATGTTCGCGGCGTACGCGATCACGCGCTACCGATTCCGAGGGCGGGGGCCCCTCCGTACCGCCATGTATCTGGGACTCGTGATTCCCAGTCTCATCTTGGGTGTGTCCCTCGCGATCCTGATCCGGTTCCTCAACTACTATCTTCTCGCGCCTTTGTCCCTCGGGTACGGCTTCGGAGACGCTTGGCACTGGGACTACGGGCTATGGTCCGTGGTCGTTGGTCACACGACATTCAACATTCCGCTCGCGACGCTCGTCCTCCTCATCAGTTTCCGGGAGTATGACTGGAGCCTGAATGAAGCCGCGATGAACCTCGGGGCCGACGAGATCACGACATTTCTCCGTGTCACAGTCCCGAACATCATGCCCGGCATCATCTCGGCCATTCTCTTGGGATTCACGTTCTCATTCGATGAACTCCCGGTCACCCTGTTCCTCTACGGTCAAGATGTCATCACCGTTCCGATCTTCATTTACGGGCTCATCGCGAAGAAGACGATTAGTCCACGAGTCAACGCGGCCTCAACGATCGTGCTGGTCCTGTCCCTCGCCTTTGTCGCGATCACCACCAAGATCGGAAAGAAAGGCGGTCAACTCTTCAGGATCTGATCGCATGGACCCGCAGAGCCGAGTTTTCCGGAGGGAATGACCTGCCCGAGTACGACGTCGAGGTGCGGGGTCTCACGAAGGTCTTCGACGAGACCGTGACCGCCGTGAACGATGTATCGTTCGGCATCGAGAAAGGATCCTTCTTCACGCTCCTCGGACCGTCAGGGAGCGGGAAGTCCACAATCCTTCGGATGATCGGCGGGCTGGAGAAGCCGACGAAGGGCCGCGTCTTCATCGGCGGGCGGGAAGTCACAGAGTTGCCGCCCTACGAACGAGACACGAGCATGGTGTTCCAGAGCCTCGCGCTGTTTCCCCACCTGAACGTCGCGGGCAACATCGGATTCGGTTTGCGGATGCGCAAGTGGCCGAAGGATCAGATAACGAAGCGGGTGAACGAAGCGCTCGACTTGGTCGAACTCCCGCACCGCAAGTACGGCGGACGGAAAATCACCCAGCTCAGTGGCGGGGAACGCCAGCGCGTCGCTCTTGCGCGGGCTCTCGTCACGGAGCCGCGAGTCCTGCTGCTCGACGAGCCGTTCGGGGCTCTCGACCTCAAGCTGCGGAAACAAATGCAAGTCGAGACGAAGAAGCTCCAACGTCGGCTCGGACTCACATTCATCTTCGTGACCCACGACCAAGAAGAAGCCCTGACGATGTCGAACGCGATCGGCGTGATCAACAAGGGCAGCGTCGAGCAGATGGGGGACTCGAAGGAAATTTACGAACATCCAGCGACAAAGTTCGTCGCGGGTTTCATCGGCGAAGCGAACATCCTGCGTGGCGTTGTGCAGACCGTCGCGGACGCGGAGGCGATCGTGACCTACGAGACGAAGGAGAAAGGCCTGCTTCAGTTCCGTGTCCCCGGAGATTCTCTAGTCGCCGGACAGTCCGTCGTCGTCTCGGTCCGCCCTGAGAAAATCCGGATCGGCGCTGACGCGGACAACTGTGCGAATCACTTCGAGGGCACCGTGGTGGATGAGGTATATATCGGCTTGGCGAGTCGCCTGACAATTCAGCTCGATCAGGGCGGACGGATTGTCGCAAACGTGCAGATCACGAACATCGGCGATTCGGTGCCGATTGGCACCCGCGTTCGTGTCGGATGGGATCCTGCCAACTCGACCGTCGTTCGCGCCTAGACGTGATCCTGTTCAATCCGGCCACGGGCTGCGGCCCACGTTAAACATGACCGTCTTCAATTCGGAGAAGGCATCGAGGCTCCAACGCCCCGCGATACGCCCCAGGCCACTGTTCCGGAACCCGCCCCACGGATTGAAGTAGTCCCAAGAGTAGACCGGTTCGTTGATGCAGATCTGGCCCGCCTTGAGTCGCTTGGCCGCCTCCATCGCGACCCGGAGATTCGCGGTGTGGATCGCCATGCTCAGCCCGTACCGCGGCGCGTTCGCCATTTCGATTGCCTCGTCGAGGTCGGAGAACCGCAAGATCGGCGCGGTCGGCCCGAACGTCTCCGCCGTGTTGAACAACGCCTCGGGTGGGACGTCGTCCACGACGGTCGGATAGTAGTACAGGTCCGTGGGCATCCCGGGGACCCGCTTGCCGCCGGCGACGACCTTCGCACCGCGCTTGACGGCGTCCGCCACGTGCCGTTCGACTTTTAGCAACGTGGATCGGTTGTTGATCGGTCCCATGTCGGTCTCCGCGTCGAGCGGAAATCCGACCCGCATCTTCTTCACGCGGTCGACGAGGGCCTTCACGACCTTGTCGTGGATCTCCTCGTGGACGAAGATTCGTTCGTTCGCCACGCAACAATGGCCTGTCGTCGTGAAGCAACCGAACGCGATGTCCTCGACCGCGGGCTCGACCTTCGCGTCGTCCATGATGATGAGCGGGCCGAGGCCTCCGAGTTCCAGGGTGAGCTTCTTCAATCCTGCGCGCTTCGCGATGTCGAGGCCCGTCGTCGTCTCGCCCGTGAATCCGATCCCGTCGACGAGCGGATGCTCCACCAGGGTCGTGCCGACCTCGCCGCCCGGCCCCGTGACCATGTTGATGATTCCTGGAGGGACCCGGGCCTTGTCGATGCATTCCATGAGGTGGACTGCGCTGATCGGTGTGTTGCTCGCCGGCTTGAAGACGACGGAGTTCCCCGCGAGCATCGCCTGCACGACAAATTCGGCGGGAAGGACCCACGGAAAATTCCACGGGGTGATCGTCACGACGGTCCCGAGGGGTTCGTGGAGCGACATGTAGAGGACGTTCTCCTTCGAGAACCCTTCCTGCGCCGGGGAGTCCCATCGCTTCAGGTCCTCGACCTGCCACTGGATGTTCGGAATCGCATCCTCGACCTCGGCGATGGATTCGCGGAGCGGCTTCCCGTGCTCGAGGGAACAGTCGACCGCGTACTCCTTGATGTTCCGGTGGATTTCCTCGGCGATTCGAACCCCGAGCCGGGCGCGTTCCTTGATCGGCATCGTGCGTGCGGCGTCTTGGGCTCGGACCGCAGCCTCGACGGCAGCTTTCGCGTCGTCCGCGGTGCCTTTCGGGAAGGAGCCCAAGACCTGGCCGGAGGCGGGGCTCACGACGTCGAACGTGCCGCCATCCTCGGAGTCGACCCATTTCCCGTCGATGTACATCTTGAAGGCGCGCTTCGCCGCCGATTTCGTCCCCTTCGCCATCTGCGATCCTCCCGCCGAAGCGGGACCCGCCGGCGCGCGAATATACTTTCCCCCGGACCTGGACGAGAGCCGATCAGACGCTCGGAGGAGGCTGCGCCTCCCCGTAGAGCGCCGTCTGTTCGCCGACGGCTTGGAGTTGGACCGTCGGGGTTTTCTCCCGATGGCGCCCTGCCTCCTTTGCGATTGCGGCGAACGCGTTGTCCGCGACCTCGAGCGCCCATTCGATGTCCTCCTCCGTGTGCTCCGTGCAGAGGAACGCCCGCTCCCCCGTGTTCGGGATGCCGAAAAGCACGTTGTTCCCGAGGCAGTGGATGAACCAGTTCCACCACCGCCGGGTGTTCGCGCTCAGCGTGTCGCGGAAGTTTCGGATTTCGTCCTTCGTCGTGAAGTAGACGTTCCCGATCGACCCGACGTACTCGACCCACGCCGGGAGGCGTCGGTCGTCCGCGAGGTCCTGGAGGCCCGAGAAGAGCTGCCGGCCGAGGCCGTTGACGTGGTCGTAGTACTCCGGATGCTCGCCGAGGATCTGCAGGCATTTCAGCCCGGCCGCCACGCTGATCGGATGCCCGTTGTAGGTGCCGGCGTGGAACGTCGCGTACTTCCAGCCGCGACCCGGCTCGAGGACGTCCATGATCTGCGCTTCGCCGCCGAACCCCGCCAGCTGGAAGCCGCCCCCGGCGATCTTGCCGAACGTCGTCATGTCCGGGCGGACGTCGTAGTACTCCTGGGCGCCGCCGTAGGCGAGGCGGAAGCCCGTCAGGACCTCGTCGAAGATCAGCACGATGCGCTTCTTGCGGGTGAGCTGCCGCAGACGCTTGAGGTAGTTCCCTTTCGGCACGATCACGCCGGGCCCGCACAGGACCGGTTCGACGATTAGCGCCCCGACCTCGTCCTCGTTCTCCTCGAGGACCGCGGCGGTCCCCTCGATGTCGTTGTACGGGTAGATGACGACCGTGTCCGAGACCGCCTTCGGGATGCCTCGGCCGTAGGGGACGGGCTTGTACCCGTTCATCCGGCGGGCCGTCCGGCTGTCCATGTCGAGACTCTGGAGGACGTAATCGTGGGCGCCGTGGTACGCCCCTTCGGCCTTCGCGATCTTGTCACGGCCCGTGTACGCCCGTGCCGTCCGCAGGGCATGCATCGTCGCCTCGGTGCCGCTGTTCGCGAGCCGGAGCTTCTTCATCGACGGCACCGCCTTCTGGACCGCCTCGAGGTAGTCGACGAATAGCTCGCTCGTGACCCCGAGCATCGACCCGGACTCGAGCTGCTTGATCACCTCGAGCGCGATGTCCCGGTTGTTGTGGCCGAGGAGAAGGCCGCCGAAGCCCATCATGAAGTCGAGGATCTTGTTGCCGTCGACGTCGTAGATGTAGCCGCCGTCGCCGTAGTCGGCGAGGAAGGGATGCGGCTTGAAGAACCGGACGTTGCTCTCGACCCCCCCCGGGGTCAGCCGGCTCGCGCGGCGCCACAGCTGGGCGCTCCGCTTGTGCCGCGTCAGATACTTCCGGCTGAACTTTTGGGAAGGCAATCGATCACCTCCAAGTGAAAACGAGGCCGATCCGATGATCGGCGACCGGGTCCCGGGCGCCTCGGAATCCCGTTCACTTGGTCGGACATGGGATGCCCCCGGAACTATGAAAAAGTTTCGCGCATAGTTTGCGCTTTGTATATCAAACGTGAAAGCGTGCATAGTTATAGTCTGAACCTATACCTGATGTCCGACGAATGTCGGGCAGTCGCCTTATATGCCGGCCTGGGGCGTCCATAAAAGGCGCGTACAAAGCGGTCCGTCGACGTCGATTCTGGTGCGCTCGGCAAGACCCGGTCTCGTCCGCCTAAATGTCGATTTCTGGACGTAGGCGGTCTCGCCGTCCGGTCGTGCGTGGACGCGAGAGGAGTGCGTGGGGCAGGATTTGAACCTGCGAACCCCTACGGGACAGGATCCTGAGTCCTGCGCCTTTGACCAAGCTTGGCAACCCACGCATCCGATGCCGGCTCGCGAATTCGTGTCCGCGTAATAACGTTGCGGTGACCTCAATCGAATCGTCGGAAATCCTGGGTCGACCGCTCGATCTCAACTTCGCTTCTTCATGATCTTCATGAAGCCGCTCGATTCATAGACTTCGAGCTGTCGCTCGGCGAGCGTGGTGCGGAACTCGTCCCAGCTGATCACTTCGATCCGGTTGTTCCGGCCTTTCGTGAACTGGATCCCTTCCGTGCCCTTGACGCGGCCCGGTCGGAGGCCCTTCTTCTTCGCCTTCTCGATGGCGTCCTCGACGCCCACGGGCTCCATGACCATCCGAATCCCTCCCGAGGCGCGACCCGACCCGGCGCGCGCTCGCGAATTCGAGCTTCGCTATTTAATGACTTCTTTCCGAATGCGGATGGGGTCGTCCGAAGGGCTATCAATCGTGCATGCGGTATCGCCGCCGTTGACTCGGTTCGGGTCGTCCGGCATTCGGGGCCGCGGCAACGTCGACGTGACCCCCGACCTCGCCCTGCGCGTCGGGATGGCGTTGGGGGAACTGCACGGTCCCACGATCGTCGGCCGCGATCCGCGGCTCACGGGCCCGATGCTGGCCCATGCGCTCATCGCCGGCGTCTTGTCGACCGGATCGGATGTCGTCGACGCGGGGCTCGTCTCGACCCCCACGCTCGCCCGCGGTGCGGCGGAGTACGCGTGCGGCGCGATGATCACGGCCTCGCACAACCCCGCTCCCGACAACGGCATCAAGCTCTGGAATCCCGACGGCATGGCCTTCGACGAGGGGCAGCAGAAGGAGATCGAAGACCACCTCGACGCGAATCGGTTCCAAGCGGCCGCGTGGGATCACGTCGGAACGGTCGCGTCGCGTCACGATCTGATCGAGCGCCACGTCGAGGCAATCCTTCGGGAGGTTGGTCGCGCGAAGCTTCGCGTCGTCGTCGATTGCGGATGCGGGGCGACATCGACGATCACGCCTCACCTCCTCCGTCGGATGGGCTGTGACGTCGTCGCGTTGAACGCGCAGGCGGACGGCCATTTCCCGGGCCGCGATCCGGAGCCCACGGAGGAGAACCTCCGGTTGCTCATGTCGACCGTGCCGGCCGCGAAGGCCGACCTGGGAATCGCCCACGACGGCGACGGCGACCGGATGGTGGCGGTGGACCACGAGGGCCGTTTCGTCGGCGGGGACGCGCTGCTCGCACTCTTCGCGAAGCGCGAAGTGCGGCGGGGCCTCGTCGTCCCCGTCGACGCGTCGATGGTCCTCGAGGACCTGCTCCCGAAAGCGACGATTTGGCGGACGCGCGTGGGGGACGTCTACGTCGCGGCCGAGCTCAAGCGGCGCGGAGCGGACTTCGGCGGCGAGCCGTCCGGGACGTGGATCTTCCCCAAGGCCTCGTACTGCCCGGACGGGGTGTATGCGGCCGCGCGCCTCGTGTCGCTGGTCGCGGAGAACCCGCTCGCCTCGCTCGTGCGCGGTATCCCGCGGTATCCGGTGATCCGCGGTGCGATCGGGTACGACGCCTCGAAGCGGGGTGCAATCGAGGCCCGTCTCGACTCCGCGATGCGGGCGCTCGCATCGGACGTGACGACGGTCGACGGTTGGCGTCTCCAGTTCGACGACGGATGGGCGCTCGTCCGGTTCTCCGGGACGGAACCGAAAATTCGCGTCCTCGCGGAGTCGCGCGACGAGGCCAGAGCAAAGGAGATATATTCTACGGTCCTATCGAGCGCAAAAGGCGCCGCCGCATGAAGGCAGTCGTCCTCGCGGCCGGCGAGGGAACTCGGATGCGTCCCCTCACGGCCAATCTTCCCAAGCCGCTTCTGCCGGTGGCGGGCAAGCCGTTCTTGCGCCACACGCTCGAGGCGCTGCGGGCCGCCGGGATCTCGGAGGCGGCGGTCCTGATCGGATGGCAAGGCCACCGGATCCGGGAGAGCTTCGGAGACGGCGAGGGGCTGGGCCTCTCGATCGCGTATGAGGAGCAGTCGGAGCGGCTCGGCACGGCGCACGCGTTGGGCTGCATGCGGGCGCACGTCGACGGTCCGTTCCTGTGCGTGAACGGGGACGTCGTCGTGTCGGGCGACGCGCTCGCGGCGATGATCGCCCACCACCGCGCCCTCCGGGGTCCCGTGATGGCGCTCGCGGAGGTCCCGGATCCTCGGGCGTTCGGTGTCGTCGAGATGGACGACGGCAAGGTCGTGGGCTTGGAGGAGAAACCGCGCCGGCCGAAGTCGAACCTGATCAACGCGGGCATCTACATCTTCGACAAGGACATCTTCCCGCTGATCGATAAGACGGCGAAGTCTCCGCGGGGCGAATATGAGATCACGGACACGATCCGGGCGCTGATGGGGGCCCAGGACGTTTACGGATTCCGGATTCCGGGAGATTGGATCGACGTGGGGAGGCCGTGGGACCTCCTCCGGGCGAATGCGGCCCTTCTCGCGCCCCTCAAGGGCGCGAACCGCGGTGACGTCGACTCGGGCGCGACCCTGGTGGGGGAGGTCGCGGTCGAAGAGGACGCGCGCATACGCAAAGGCGCGTACATCGAAGGCCCGGTGATCGTCGGCGCGGGATCCGAGATCGGGCCGAACTGCTACGTCCGCCCGGCGACGTCGATCGGGCCGAACGCGAAGGTCGGCAGCGCCTGCGAAGTCAAGAATTCGATCCTGATGGCGTCCGCTCACGTGCCTCACCAGAACTACGTCGGGGACAGCATCCTCGGCGAGCGCTGCAACCTCGGCGCGGGCACGAAGGTGGCGAATCTCCGGCTCGACGAGGCGCCGATCAAGGTGGTGTGGCGGGGGGTCGAGGTCGACACGGGGTTGCGGAAGCTCGGCGTGATCATGGGGGACGACGTGAAGGTCGGCATCAACGCCTCGATCGACGCGGGCACCATTGTCGGCGAGGAGTCGTTCATCGGCCCCGGCGCCCATGCGCGGGGCAACATCGCTCCCCGGAGCCGGATTTTCTGAGGTGGGGGCGTGCGGATCGCCCAGATTTCCCCGTGGTTCTATCCGCATCTCGGCGGCGTCGAGAGCCACGTGCACGTCCTCTCGGCGGCACTCGCGGCCCGCGGCCATGACGTGACCGTCGTGACGACGCGGCACGACCCGTCTCTCGCCGAGGAAGAGTCGATGGACGGGTTCCGCGTGGTCCGGGTCAAGCCGCGCGCCATCGTCATGCGGACCCCCATCGCACCGCAGATGCGGACGAGGTTGCGCATGCTCGAGGCGGACGTGTTCCACGGGCACTTTCCTCCGCCTCTCGCGGCGCACTATGCGACGTCCGTCGGGGCCGAACGCGGCACACCTTCCGTCGTCACGTACCACTGTGACGTCGAAATCCCTTCCGCGTTCGGCCTCCTCCTGGAGTCGTTGTACCGACGCAGCTTCGGGGCCTCCACGTTGGACCAAGCGACCAAGGTCGTCGTCACGACGCGGACATATGCCGCGACCAGCCGGGCGGTGTGGAGGCACAATCCCGCCGTGATTCCAAACGCAGTGGACCATCGGCGTTTCCATCCGGACGTCGATCCGTCGGCGGTCCGAGCGAAGTTGCGGATCGGTCCCACCGAACTCGTGGTGCTCCTCGTCAGTCGGATCGAGCCGCACAAGGGCATCGAACACTTCGTCGAGGCGGCCCGATACGTCCCGGAAGCCCGGTTCCTCGTCGCGGGCGATGGCTCACTGGTCCCGACGATGAGACGCCTCGCCTCGACGCTCGGCGTCGCCGATCGGATCCGATTCCTCGGGCGCGTCTCGGAGGCGGGCCTGCCGCAACTCTACGCGGCGTGCGACGTCTTCGTGCTGCCCAGCGTCTCCCGGCTGGAGGCGTTCGGCATCGTCGCGCTCGAGGCGATGGCCACGGGCAAAGCGGTCGTCGTCGCGGATATCCCGGGCGTCCGAGAGGTGATCGAGGACGGGAAGGAGGGCCTCCTCGCGGATCCGGTGAACCCCCAAGATCTCGCGAAGAAGATCCGCTGGCTCCTCGCGGATCCCGAGGCCCGACGTGCGATGGGGCAGCGCGGCCGGGAGAAAGTGGTCGCCTCTTTCAGCGTCGAACGCGTCACGGACCAGATCGAGGCGCTCTATCGGTCGATCGCGAAGGCCTCATAGACGTCACGGAAGGACCTTGAGCCCGATTCGCGCGCCCTTGTTCGTCCACGCTGCCCACGTGGTCTCCGAGAAGGGATATCCGGTGATGATGTGGATGCCGCCGAACTTGTTGAAGAGCGCGCGGTCCTCGTCGGACGGCTCGTACACGCCGCTCGGATGCGAATGGACCGTGCCGACGACCGCGAAGTCCGTCGGGATCATGTGGATCTGGAAGATCGCGTGGCGGTTCCCGCTGACCGTCCCGGGGATCAGGAGGAGTTCCGTGATGACGCCCTCCTCCGCCCGCAGGATCGCGCCGAACTCCCGCGGGTAGATGTCTCGGGACGCCTCGAGGATCATCCGCAGCGTCTTTCGCGTAATCGCCTCGACCCGCTTCATGGCATGCCATCACTGGTGGGAAAGTTTCTCCTCGATTCGGCGGTAGAAGTCGTCCCGGAACCGCACGAGTTTCGACCGCCGCTCGGAGACGGTGAGGGCGACGTCCTCCGTCCCCTTGAGGGTGGACTCATGCTGGCCGTCCATCACCAGCAGGCACTCTTTCGGCTTCACGAGGCGCACGTGGACGGCCGCCGTCGCGGGGAACACGTGCGGGCGGGACGCGGGCTTGAACGGCGCGATGGCCGTCGCGATGATCGCATCGACCCGAGGATCGACGATCGGCCCGCCCGCCGACATCGAGTAGGAGGTCGAGCCGGTCGGGGTCGCGACGATCATCCCATCCGCCCGGACCCGTTCCACGATCTCATCGTCGAGGCGGATTTCAAAGTGGCGGATCTTTGCGATCTGCGCCGTGTGGACGACCGCTTCGTTCGTGCAGTCGAACATCCGTTCGCCGTCGACGGTGACCTTGAGGCGCATCCGCTCCTCGACTTTGTAGTCGCCTCGCGCGATTCGCTCGAGGTAAGCGTCCGCCTCGTTCGAATTCACCTCGGCAAGGAAGCCGAGCGATCCCGAGTTGATGCCGAGGACCTTGGCGTCCGAAAGCTGGAGGGCCCGCAGGATCGTGCCGTCCCCGCCGATCGCCAGGACGATGTCCGCCCGCATGTGCGCGAGCGGCTGTCCATTCCGGTCGAGCGCCCGAGCCAGATCCGATTCCAGCAGGACGTCGTGTGTCGGCTCGAGCCGCGCCAGGACCTGCTTTGAGGCTTCGAGCGCGCTCGGGATGTGCGGGTTCGCGGTGATGCCGAACTTCATCGGATGGCCTCCCATGCCCGGCGGTCGCCCACCGCCACGAGGTCGGTCCGGGCCGTCGGGGTGAGGGGCAGATCGAGGTCGCGGCCATCCAGATCGAGCACGAGACCGCCCGCCTCCCGCACAATGAGCGTGCCCCCGGCGATGTCCACCGCCCGGAGCTTCGTCTCGACGAGCGCGCTATGCATGTAGTACAAGTCCGCGGCCCCGCGCGCGACGAGGCAAAGGTCGAGCGATGCGGCGCCGAGGGCGCGCACGCGACGCGCCCGCGCGGCGATCCGCGACGCATCCGGCGCGGCGTTCGTGCCGAGGTACACGCTGAACAGGACGTCCGCCGGATCATAGGGGTGCACGTGAATCGAGCTGCCGTTCAGGAGCGCGCCGCCTCCTTTCGCGGCGTAGTACGTCGCCCCGGACACGAGATCCCGGACGAGCGCCTCCTGCACGTCGGACAGGCGCTCGTGGCCGATGGCGAGGGAGACGGAATACGCTGGAACGCCGCGGAGGGCGTTGTGGGTCCCGTCGATCGGATCGAGGACGAGGGTCGCTTGGCCCCCGCGATTGATGAAGCCGGCCTCCTCGCTCAGGACGTTCAGGGAGGCCTCCTCGTAGTCGAGCACGCGGAGGACGGCTTCTTCCGCGACCCGGTCGATGCGGGCGCTCGGGCCGCCGTCCGCCCCCCGTCCGAGGACTTCCGCGGGGTTTCCCGTCATCGCTTCGACGGCGTGCTGGACCGCCTCCGCTGCCTCGAGGAGAAGCCCTTTCATCGGCCGACCTACCGCCTTTCTTCATATAGAATTATGGCCAGGCCGAGAGCGAAGGCGCGATTGCGAATCCTCCAGGGACGCGAAGACTCAGCGTGCAATTTCCCAACGGGCCATGGCGAGGACGAGAATGGCGAAGGCAAACCCGCAGGCGCCACAGACCGGGCCCAGCCACGCGGCCGGAATGACGTTCGCGAGGATCAGGAGGACGGTGATTCCAGACAAGACAAGTCCGATCGCTGCGGCCGTGAAAACTGGATCCTTGAAAGCGGGGTCTTCGGGTCGAACGGGGGCAGGCGGGGGTCGATGGCGATCGTAGGTCCAGAAGTTCGCAAACGCGATTACCATCCCGAGATATCCGGCATAAAGC
>VBMM01000097.1 GCA_005878415.1 Methanobacteriota archaeon | reverse complement strand
GCGCGCCTCGCGGACCAGGACGTCCACGTCCTCCCGCCGATCCTGTGGCGACGGGGCGAGGCCCAGCTCTCGCTCCTCGTCGACGATACGGCGGACCTCGTCGCCCTCCAATCCCGGTTCCCGCAGGCCCGCCTCATCTCGAAGCGCAGCCCGAAAGACGGGGCGAAGGTCGCGTTGGCGTCGCCGCTCTTCCTCCCGGAGATGACGGAGAAGCAGGCCCGCGCGCTCCTCGCGGCGGCCAACGCCGGCTACTACGAGTTCCCCCGGAACGCGACCACGGAGGAGGTGAGCACGTCCCTCGGCGTTGCGCGCAGCACGTTCGAGCAACACCTGAACCGAGCGGAGCACCACGTCGTCCGCGCGATGCTCCCGATCGTGAAGATGCGGGCGGGCATGCCGCAGGACGAAGCCCTCGAGGTGTATTCGCGATTCAGCCGCGAGCTCGGGCTCTACGTCCGACTGGAGGTGCTCGGGGACCGCGTGGCGGGCGTCTCGCTTTCCAAGGGACCGATCCCAGCGTCCGCGGGCCCGGACCATCCGTACCTCGCTCGGATCCTCGAGCACATCCGCACCGGGGAGGACGACCTGCGCGACATCCCGCTACACCTCGAGCTCTCGCCGTTCGAACGGGAGGTCCTCGAACTCCTCCGGGCGATCCCTCCCGGTGCGACGATCACGTACGGCGAGATCGCGAAGCGGCTCGGCAATCCGAGGGCCGCCCGCGCGGTCGGGAACGCGGTCGCGCGCAACCCGGCGATCATCGTGATCCCGTGCCACCGCGTCGTGCCGGCCTCGGGCGGGCTCGGGAACTACTCCGGCGAAGGCGGTCCGGAGACGAAACGGCGGCTCCTGGAGCGGGAGGGAGCCCGAGTCGCGGCTCCTGGCGTTCCCCGGAATCCAATGAAAGCGGCCGTGCGACCGCAGCCGCTCGCCCGATCTCGGACCTGAACCGACCGTTCACGCGCCCGTCGGTCGCACGCCGCCCGAGACGGTGAACGGGTGCTCCTCCACCGCGGACGCCTCCGTCCGCGGTCGCTCGAGCTGGATCAGGAAGACGCGGAGCACGTGCGGACGGCGCGGCAGGCGTCTCGATGCCTCCGACTCGTGGCACTTGACGAAATCCAGAATCATGTCGTCTCCTTCAAAGAAATCAAAGGGGAGCGAGACCGGACTCGGTCCGGCTCACAGGGACTTGACGAAGCCCCAAATCGCTCCCGCGAGGACGAGCGCGCCGGCCATCAGGCCGACGGTCGTGCCGGCCACCGCGAGCAACGCGATGGAGGCAATCCCCGCGACGATCATCCCGTTCCTCACGTTGCGTTTCGACACGCCATAGCCGATCAGGCCGAGCGCGCCGAACAGCATGAGGAACACGGCCCTCGCCACGGAGATCCCGAGGATGCGTTCCGCCACCAGGCTCGGACCCAACGCCACGACGCCCACGAGGGCGGCGATGGCCCCGCCGAGGACGATCGGCACCTGGTAGACCTGCATCCGCTCGAGCGCGCGCCACTTCGACGCGGCCCGCTCGGACCACGTTCCGGTTTCTGTTGCCATGTGTCGTTCACCTCGAGACCCCCCTCGCTCGAGCGTACTTAAGCGTCATTGAACATCCATCGAACGCGGCGCGAGCGTCTAGAAGATGATGTCGCGCGGGCGGACCGCAAAGGAGGACCCTCGCGCGCGATCCACGGGACGCGGCGGGTCGAGGGTCTTATACGTTCCCATCCATGCGCGAAGGGGGGTGTCGATACGCGCACGATCGAGATGGACGGGATGTTCCCGCTGACGCTCGACGCGGTGTGGCGGCTGTTGCACGAGCATCTCGACGAGGCCACGCTCCGCGAGATCCATCCGTGGATCCGGAGCGGCCGGGTGGTCCGGGAAAGCCAGCCGGTCCCCTTCGGCGGCCAGATGTTCCCGCAGTCCAAGGTCGCGGAGCGAGAGATTCGGATCATGGGGCGAAAGTTCCGCACGACGTGGACGTATGCGATCGAGCCGCCGTTGCGGTTCGCCTACGAAATCCGATTCGAGAACGGCTCGACGAGCCGCTTCAGCAACGCGTACGCCGCCGTCCCGAAAGGCACATTCGTCAAGACGGTCGGAGAGGTCTCCATGAAAGGCGTCCCGACGTTCCTCGGGCTCTGGGCGACCCGGCGACTCCTCAACCGCGCGGACGACGAGGACCTCGGTTACGCCAACAAGCCGGAACGATCTCCCGAGCGATATCAAAAAGGCTAAGCCAACTCCGACGTTAGATGGCCCTCGGTGGATTGATGGCCCAGCGGTGCCCCCGATGCGGCACGAACAACCGCGACGAATCGCGTTTCTGCCTGTATTGCGGTGCGACGCTCCCGGGCCTGACGACGGAGGACGCGCCCCGGCCCGCCGTCACCGCGCCGATCTCTACGCCCCTCTCGGCGATCCGCGTAATCCCTCCACCGGCCCCGCGAGGGCGCGCTCCCGATTTCGTCGGCCTCCTCGGGGTCGCATTCTTCCTCCTCGTCCTCGGCGTCGTCTTCTACCTGAATCAGAATCTCCTGACGGATCTCCGACAGTGGTGGGACCAGATCGTCGGGGGCCGGCTCCTGTTCCGGCCTCCGGAAGGAGTCATCTCGAGCGCGATCGGCTTCTGGGCCCTCATCGGCGTGACGAACTTCGTCGTCGCGGCGTTGCGGTGGTCCCTCCGCCGCACGAAAATCCACACGCTCGGGGCGGCCCTCGGGGGGATCGGCGCGATCGCGTTCGCGTACCTGCTCTACCGCTACTCCCTGCGCCAACTCAGCGGATCCCAACTTGTGTCGTTCGAGGCGGCCGTGCTCGCGATCCTCCTGTTCGTTTACATCGGGCTCGGGCTGCACTGGACGAGCACGAGACGCCGTCTCGCGTACGAGGCCGCGCGGCGTTCGCCGCGATAGCCTTCAAGGCCGGACGAGGTTGAAGGACTCGGATCCGCCGGGCGGGATGAATTGGCTCCCGCACTCACACGTCCACACGAGGCCCGTCTTCCCCGCGATGACGAGCCGCGTGACCGTGTAGTCGAACCCGCATTTCGCACACGCGAGGACGACCGATGGCGCGGCGGGCTGCCGCATCACCACGACCGGCGCTTCCTTCCTTCGAATCCAAGCCCTCACCTTCGCGAAACGTCCCCGCCTTCCGCGCGCCGGATCCTGTCTGGATCCCGGAGTCGCGGGAGACGTACGTCCGTTGACCCGTGGACTTTCGACCGCGGTCCTCCACTCCCCGCACCGGATATCGAATC
>VBMM01000060.1 GCA_005878415.1 Methanobacteriota archaeon | reverse complement strand
TAGACCACCGCCTTCGCATCGAACCCGATGTCACCTCCGAAGCCGTCGACCTGGAGCACCACCGTATATTCGCCTTTGAAAACACTCGCGGTGCTCACATTGAGCATCCCTTTGCCCGGCTTCGCAAAAAGCGCGACCTCGGGTCGAAACGCGGCCACAATGGACGGATTCGTGGCGTTGAATGACGCCCCGTAGGTCTGGTTTGCCCAAGCGCCGACCGTCTTTTTCAAGTCTTCATCCTGAGAGAGGGGGAAGTTCTGTGCCGTCGGCGCCTTTCGGGTTCCGTCCAGACCCCGCTGCATCAGGACGATGTAGGTCCCGTCCGGACGGGTCCAGTTCATAATGAGCTGAGTGCCGTTCGAGCCGAACAACGCGTACGTGGACAACCGCAACTCCGATGGGAAGGCATCGGCGGTGAACGTGAACTTACGGGTCAAGATGATCCGCGTCAGATTGCCGAACTGCTGGACGCGGACAGCGATGCGGGACCATCCGCCGCTCGGGCACGGCTCCGGTCCGGTCGTCGTCGAAATCGGAACCGTGGTCGGGGTGAAGCACGGCGACATGATCAGGGTCCGGGGCTGTTTGATCTCGGAAAACGCATCGACCCAGTCGGGCTGCGCGTATCGGGGGTTGTCGATCCATGGTTCGAGGGACCCCCAGGCTCGAATCACGTTGTACGGGGCGTAGAACGGCACCGCGACGACGAGCGCCAAGAGGAACGCGAGCATCGAGAATCCCACGAGACCGGATTTCGTGTGCACCGCTTCTTTGAGGACGCCGCGTACGCCAAGGAGGGCACCGCTGACGGCCATCCATCACCGCCGGATCGCCCGAACCCGCGGGTCGAGGAGACCGTAAATCAGGTCGAGGATCAGGACGGTTCCGACCAAGAGGTAGGCGTAGATTGCCGTGAGCCCGATGACGACGGGCGCGTCGAGGCGCGTGATCGCCTCGAAGAACAGTCGGCCGAGGCCGGGCCAGTTGAACACGGTCTCCGTGATAATCGCGCCCTGCCAGGACGCGATGATCGTCAGGGCGAGCGACGTCACCGTCGGAGGCGACGCAGCGCGGAGCACGTACCGGTTGAGGATCTTCTTCTCCGGCAACCCCCGCGCCCGGGCCGCGTACACGTAGTCTTCGTCCATGATCTGCAGGACGAGATTCCTCGTCGTGTACGACCAGCTGCCAAACGACGAAACGACGACGGCGAGAAGCGGGAGCATCATATGATACAGGACATCGATCGTGTAGGCAAAGGCGCCCGTCTTCGCCGGTACGCTCACCATATTGCCGGCGGGGAAGATCGGGATCCAAAAACCAAAGACCAGGATGAACAGGATCCCGAAGACCCACGGTGGGACCACGGTCGTCGTGATGGAAATGACGGACAGCCCTCGGTCGAGCGGGGATAGCGCTTTCCTCGCCATCCGTAAACCAAGCCAAATTCCCATCCCTGCCGAGACGAATGAGGCGCTGGTGAAGAGCAGGACCGTCCTCGGCAGGCGCTCGAAGACAATGTCTCCGACGTTGTACGAGCCCGATGCGCTCGTGATGACGGTCGATCGACCCAGACGGAACGTGAGGAGGTCCCATGTGAGCCGGATGGATTTCTGGAAGAACGGTTGAGTGAGCCCACGCGCTTCTAACGCGGATTGCAGGGTGTCGTTGAGGGTCTGGTTCTGCCTCACTTGGCACTGCAAAGGAGTGTCCGGAGGTACACATCGGGAGAAATTCGGATCACGCCGGAGTTCCTGGTTGACCTCGTATCGGGTCTGGTCGGTCAGGAGCTTGTCAAGAAATCCGCCCATGTTCGCGATGACGACGGTCGTGTAGAGAGCCAACAGAAGCGTAATTCCGAGAAACAGGGCCCGTCTGGCGAAGTACTGGACGTAACCCACGAGACACTATTACCACAGGACGGCATTTTAACCTTTTCCCTGAAGCTTCTGGAGACACCCATCGGCCCCGATTTTGACCTCGCGCGGCACGGTTTCTCCACCCCGATTTCCGCGAGAAAGCAACGCGGGGTCTACAAACAACTCTCGCCTACTCGCGCCTCTCCCGAAACGGTTGATTAGATGACTCCGCCGCTCATCTCGACCGTGCGCGCCGAGGACTTCGGGCCCGATGCGAATCGTCTAGAGCCCTCGTGCGATGACGCTCCTCCGATGCCCGCCCTTCGCGTCGTACTCGTCGAGCCGAAGAACGAAGGAAACATCGGCGCGGTCGCCCGGGCGATGTGGAACTTCGGTGCAACGGATCTCGTGTTGGTGAACCCATGTCGTGTCGGAGACGAGGCGCGGCGTCGAGCAATGCACGGCCTTGCCGTCCTCGAGGGCTGCAAAACGGTGGACCGTTTCGAGGACGCGGTCTCGGGAGCCGGGCTCGTCGTCGGAACCTCGGGGATCGAGACGCAAAACGAGAAGCGATTCACCCGGATCGCGATCACTCCGCGGGATCTCGCGAAGCGACTGGGCCCGATGCGCGGCACCGCGGCCCTGGCCTTCGGCCGCGAGGACTTCGGCCTGCTGCAACAAGAGCTGCTCGCGTGCGATCTCCTCGTCACGATCCCCGCGTCGAAAGAGTACCCGATCCTGAACGTCTCGCACGCGGCGACGATACTCCTGTACGAGCTCTTCGCCGACGAGACTCCGACGAAGCGGCTGCGCCTCGCCTCGGGCCTCGAGAAGGAGAAGCTGCACGAGGCATTCGATGCGCTCCTCGAAGCGTCCGCGTACCCGTCGCACTTGCGCGGTCGCACCGCGATCATGTTCCGGCGCATGTTGGGCCGCGCGGTCCCGAGCACGTGGGAGTTTCACGCATTGATGGGGGTGTTGCAGCGCGCGACGAAGCAAATCAAGCGGCTCGAAGCCCGCCGTTAGCTCACCGGGCGAGGCCGATGCCGAGAGACCGATCCGTCTTCTCCATGCTCCGCCGCCCATCCTTCTCGAGTTCGAGGAGCGCGCGGATCGCGTCGACGTTCTCCGGGACGACATCCGACTCTTGATGGACCGCCTGGAAGTAGTAGAGTCGCTTCCCGTCGACGACGTGGACGCCGTCCCGCCACACGGCGACCTCGTAGAGGTCGGACCGGTTCCGCGAGAGGTCGCGGGCCATCTCCATGATCTGCGCCGTCGACTTGACGCCCTCGCCGCCTTCGACGAACGTGATGCGGGGCTGCCGCTTCCAGACCTCGACGATGCGGTCCTCGTCCGCGGCCTTCTTCAGGTCGACGCTCACGATGTGTACGTGCATGAGGGTCGTGGGGACCTTCAGAGCGATCGTGTGGATGTTCAGTTTCGGGAGGACGCTCTCCACGTCGGGTCCGTGGTGGCTCGGCATCTCGAGCTCCGGTTCGATCGCGTTGATCGGCCCCTTCTTCGAGTCCCC
>VBMM01000059.1 GCA_005878415.1 Methanobacteriota archaeon | reverse complement strand
AATCGTCATCGTAGTCCTCGCGGAACGCGAGCGTGTCGGGTAGCGCCTCGAACCATCGGGCTTCGATGACCTCATGTCCGGGTCGGAGATCGACGGACTGCGCGCGGGCGATGAATTGAGCGAAATATCCGTGCCGGGCCCGACTCCCGTCCGTGAGCGTTTCGTGGACAATTCGGGTGAGGGCCGGATGCATCAGCTGGACGCCGACCTCCTCCCGCACCTCGCGGCGGAGCCCTCCGTCCGTCGTCTCTCCGGTCTCCAGCAAGCCACCGGGCGTGAACCACAATTCCCCCGTGGAGGGTCGCCCAACGCGGACCAGGACGACGTTTCCTCGGCCGTCGTGGATTAGACCGCCTGCCGCCCAGAACGGCGTCCGGCCCTTCCGGCGAAAGGAAGGATCGTCGGATGGAACGGTCCGCGTTCGGCGAACGATTGGGACGCGACCGAATTTCGCGAAGGCGTCGGCCATCCGATCCTTGCACTCTCCGGGGCACACGGAGGCTTCGAACGCCGGAAAGGTTATTTAACATCCCTCCGACTTCCCGAGGCGCGCACCGGAGGCGCGTTCGTGCTCGAGGACGTTTCGGACCGGGCCAACAAGGTCTACGACGCGATGAAGTCCGCTGGCATCACGTCGGAGGACAAGATGCGGGATGCGGAGGCGATCACGAAGCTGTCCAAGCTCCCGAAGAATTTCGTCCTCACGGCCCTTCAAGAGCTGCAGTCGAAAGGGTATGCGAGGCGAAAGGCCCGAGAGAAGGCGGCGGGCTACTACCTCGTGAAGTGACGCGCGGAGTCAGCGGCGCTTCCGCGGCAAGGCGGCGGCGACCATCATTGGCAAGAGGGCGGAGGCATCCCCCTCGATCGTCACCTGCTTCGCGGTCGGCTTCACCTTCCCCCACGAGATGCCTTCCCGCACCCGCGCTCCGCTCAGGCTGCCGTCCCACTCCGGCGCCGTCGTGATGTAGACCGCGTAATCGAGGCCGCCCCGGAACTGGTTCCACCAGATCGTGTGGTGCTTCGACACACCCCCGCCGATCATCAACGCGCCCGCCTCCTTCGCGCGGAAGACGATGTCCGCGAGCTCGGCCTCGTCGCGGAATTGGTCGATCCCAAAGGCTTTGTGGTCCTGCCAGAACGACCAGAGCTGGTAGCCGACGGCCCCGTCGAAGATCGCGGGCACGTACACGGGGATGCGGTTCTTCCACGCCCACCAGAGCAGCGAAGCCCGGCTCCCGGTGCGGCGGCCGAGTTCCCAGAGGAGCTCCTTCGTCGACAGGGACCGCCGGCCCGATTCCCAGAGTGCGCGGAGCATGGGTTGGACTTTCTCTTCCAGCACGAGGCCGTACGACTCGTTCGGCACCAAGACGTTGCCGAGCCGATTCACGCCGAGTCGATGCAGCTCGACGTCGTCGAGTTCGAAATCCCCGTGGTAGTAGGGCCTCCAGACCCGAGCGAGGTCGTGGTCCGCGGTGCCGCACGTCGTCACGATAACGTCCACGAGCCTCCGCTCGACCAAGCCGCGCAAGACCCCGCGGACGCCGGTGGCCATCAGGGCCGCCGGGAATGAGAGGAACGTCGTGCATGCCGCTCGACGGAAGATCGTCCGCAGGATCCCGACGCCCTCCGCAATCTTCTTTGCGGTGAAGCCACCGCCCCGGTCCATCTCCGCCACGAGCGCCGCGACGTCGCGGGCGCGGTCGAGATCGATGTCCTCCACCTTGCGACGGAGCAGGTCTCCCTTGCGCATTCGGCGCCGAATCCTAGGGTCTCGATAAAAGGCTATGGAGCGAGGAGCGCCCGGAGACGCTCCCAGACGCCGAGAGGACCTCGCCAGCGGAAGACGCTGCCGCAATCCGCGCACCGTCCCCCGCCGTCGTCGTCGAACGCGACCCGCCGCGACGAACAGACGCCGCACATCCCTGCCACGGGTTTCGAAATGCCACGCCGCCGGCGTTCCTCGTCGACCTGTCCCTCGAGATGGCGGGCCGCTTCCTCCGCATTGCGGGCGAGGGTGAGCCCCGCGAGGTAGTCGCCCTTGCCGAGGACGTCCCGCGCCTGGCGCAGGAGCGTGCGCACCTCGGCCGCGCTCAGATCGTACGACTCCGCCTCCTTGAGGACAGGCTCGCTCGCCGCGATGATCGCCTGCGCCTTCTCGACTTGCGACTGCCGCAGCTGAATCGCCCGTTCAATCTGGCGCTGCTGACCCTTCATCGCGAGGCGCTCCGCCCGTTTCAGGAGGTCGCCGGCGCGACCGTGCTCCACCGCCGAGATCGCGGTCCGCGCTTGGTCCAGGAGGCCCTCGGCCTCCCGCACGTCGGCGCCGACGTTCCGCGCGAGTTCGATGTGGTCCGCGACCGCGGGGACCAAACCTTCGACCTCTTCGATCCGACGGCTGCGCGCGTCGCCCGCCCTCCGGCCCGCCTCGACGAAGCTCTCTCGCGCCGAGGCGAGCCGATGCCGATCGAGGAAATCGGCGCCCTGTTTCCAGGCGTCTTCGGCGAGGGCGACTGAGGCCCCCAGGTTCGCCGCCTCCCGGATCGCGTCCCGCGTCTGGGCGAGGAGCTCGCGCACCCGATCCGCCTCCTTCGCGTGGGCGTCGCCCGCGGCCCGGACGAGATCCCCGAGGAGGGCGTCGTCGCCCACGGAGCCCCGCACGAACGCCTCATGCGACCGGTTCAGGACGGCCACCGCTTCGGCGGCGGCCGGGTCCGCCGGGTCGCACGGCTCCAAGAGCGCCTGCGCCGCGAGGATCGCGTAGGACCACGAGGTCCGGCGCAGCGGCTCCGTCGTGCGCTCGGCGATCCGCGACGCCTCGTGTGCCGCCGAGAGGGCCGCCTCGAACCGCCGCTCCTGGAAGCGCTTCCGTGCGGCCTCGAGGAGCGCTTCGACCCGCTCGACGTCCGGGCCGGTCTCCTTCCCGAACAGGAAGCCCGACTCTTTCTCGGGGATCGCCTCGAGCTCCGCCAGGATGTCCGACGAATCCTTCGATCCGGCGAGGGCCTCGACGAGCTCCGATTTCTTCTTCAGGCCCTGCAGGCTCACCTGATGCCGCTCCCCGAGTTCCCGGAGCTGGCGAGGCCGCAGGCGCTCGAGCCGGGATTCAATCCGAAGACGATCCGCCTCGGCGGCGACGCCGGCCGAATCCGGCAGCCCGAGCAGGGCGTGGATCATCTTCTCTCGTCCTCGGGTATCCGCGGCTTCGACGCCGTGGGCTTGCGCGAGCTCCAGGAGGACGTCGTCCGCGAGGGTTTCGAGGCTTTCTTGGAGCGAACGCGGAATGCGCGAGACCTCCGGCCGAATCAGAGAGGCCGCCGTGGAATAAACGTTGTGCCGCGGCGGGGTCACGCATCCGGCGGCCGGTATCGTCGAAGGACTTCGATGGCCCACTGCACTTTCCGGAACTCGCGCGGGTCTCCGCCGGAGTCCGGATGGAGACGCCTCGCGCGCTCCCGGTAGGCCTTCTCAATCGTCGTGCGGGCGGGCCAGCCGCGGCCGAACCGCGGCGGGTGGATTCGGACGTCGGCGAAACCGAGGATCCGAAAGGCGGCGTCAATCCCCTTCGTCTGCAGATAGAACTCGCGGAGGTCCGAGAAGATCCCGCCGGACTCGTGGCCCCCCTCGATGCTGTACCGCTTGTGGTCGCGCGCGACCGCCGAGCCGGCCCGGTGATCGTGCCCGCATGCAAAACAGAAGTATCGGTCCGCCACGCCCCGCGATATCGCGCTTCCCTCATGGCGTTTCGGATGCCGGAGGCAAAGGTTATGCGCGTCCGCCGCGTTCGCGCGGTCGTGTCGTTCCGCGCCGG
>VBMM01000058.1 GCA_005878415.1 Methanobacteriota archaeon | reverse complement strand
GCTCCTCCGTCGTCTTGAATGTCCCGTCCTCGTTGACGGCCTGGCCCCACGGGATGTTCTTCGCCCCGGGGATGTGCCCGCCGCGCTGCGCGTGCTCCGTCGGATACTCGGGCGGTGCGAGGATCTCGCCGCTGAACTCTTTCGGCCCACGCACGTCGACGAGGACCTTCCCCGCCTGCTTGTACGCCTCCCGGACGTATGCGAGGTAGACCCGCAGCGTCTCGTCCGGTTCCTTCGCGGTGAAGGTCGTCGCCGGGAACGACGGCACCTCCTTCGTCACCGGCAGGTCCTGCTCGATCCACTTCTTCCGGCCGCCGTTCAGAAGGACGACGTTGTCTACGCCGTAATACTTGAACACCCAGAACGCGAACGCCGCGAACCAGTTGTTGAAGTCGCCGTACAGCACGATCTGATGGTCGTTCGAGATCCCGAGACGGCCGAAGAGCGCCTCGAGGTCCTCCTTCGAGACGATGTCCCGCCGAACGGGATCGTTGATGTCCTTCCTCCAGTCGATGAGGACGGAACCCGGGATGTGCCCGAGGTTGTAGTTCGCGGTCGGATCGTAATCGACCTCGACGATCCGGAGGTCTTCGTTCCCCAGGTTTCCCTTCACCCAGCTCGTGTCGACCAAGACTTCGGGATGCGCGTATGCCGCCATCGTTCTTCGCTCCGGGCCGTCCGAAGTATTACACCGTTATATCTCTTGCGCATATCGCTATTCCTATCGGAATCCCGGATGGGCGCGCCGAGCCTGAGGCCCGACAGGTCAACTGGATGAGATGCTACATTCGAGGGTCAACTTGAAATAGCCAGGGACTCGATGTCCGCCGCGGAGGGAGCGTGGGGGTCGCGGCCCCTGTGCTTTCGGGGGAGGGACCGTGCGCGGCTCCTGGAGATTCGTCGTAGCGATCGGCTTCGCCGGGCTAATGCTGGGCGCCTCCGGCCTGACTCTGGCGCTCACCGACGACTTCGAGGATGACGACTGGCTGCCCTTCACGCATTTCCATCTCGGCGATCGCGCCTCCGCGGGCTATTCGTCGGCGTTCGCGAGGTCCGGAAGCCGATCCTATCACGTCGAGATTCGCGGATGGACCGTCCGCGACTTCGGGTCCGCGTACGGCTACGCGCTGTTCCCGACCCGCCACACGCCGATCACGGAGCTGCGACTTTCCGTGCTATACGACCGACTTCAGGATCTCCAAGGGTCGCCGTGGGACGCGTATGCCGCTGGTGTGTCTTTGGACTTCCTCGACGGCGGCTACCGACGCGTCGGCGGCGTCCGATATATCACCGCGTACCAGGCGAGTCGGAACGCGGGCCGATGTGCGCCGACCGTCTCGGATATGGTCCTGTCGCCTCCTTCCGCGCTGGCGGCGTGGAATGATGTCCGCCGCAGCCCGGCCGCGGACTTTCCATCGGCGCCCTGGACATCCGCGGCATACGTGAAGGTCTCCGTGGGCTTCCTCTGCGCCGCAGGGCTCACCGGGGCCTGGTACTCTCTATACTTCGATGATTTCCTCATCGACATGGGCTCGCGGGACAGCGATGGTGACGGCCTCGGAGACATCGAGGAGGAGGCGAGAGTCTATATGGCCCGTGCGTCGCCCGCCCTTGGATCCGTGGAGCTCGGTCCGGGAAATTCCTCGACGATCGAGATCGAGGCTCCGCCCGCGGCGGGGGTGTTCGCGTCGGCCGCGGTCGACGTGCGGATCGACCATCCCCATCCGCAGGATCTGTCCGTGGACGTCGCATTCCTCGCCGACGACGGTCAGGAGCCGCAGCTCCTCTGGGATCCGGGATTCCACGTTCGGGGAGCGGCGATCCTCCTCCCGTCCGACGGTGTCTCGGTCCGGGGCACGGTCGAGGTCCGCGGGAAGGCGTGGCGTCCCGGCCCGCTCGTCCAACTCCAAGTGGACGATGTCTGGATTGCCGGGACCGAAGGGGACTCCTCCGGGTCCTTCGTGCTGTCATGGCCCACCGACGTTTGGGCCGAGGGGGCGCACCGCCTCTACGTGATCGTGCAGGCCCATGAAGGCGGGGAGTTCGTCGCTCGTTTCTCCCCGCTGATTACGGTCTTCATCGACCGGACGCCTCCGGAACTTTCGTTGCGTCGGGCCGCGGGCGACACGTTGAGCGGCCTTCTCGCGCTGGAGGCGACGGCGTCGGATGACCAGGGGCTCGCCGCCGTCTCGTTGTACGTCGACGGCACGATGGCCGATGCGCGCGACGAGGAGCCGTACACCTTCGCCTACGACACGCTCGATCTTTCCAATGCCATCCACACGTTCGAAGTCCGGGCGAGCGATCGCGCGGGCAACGAAGTCGTTCAATCGTTCTCGGCGGCGGTGAGCAACAAGGAAACCGCGCCACCACCCCCATGTTCGCCCGCGTGCAACCTCGCCGGCGGGACGACCGCAGGCGATCTTCCGGCCCTCACCGTCGACCCCGTCGGTCGGACCGTGCCTTTGTCCCACGGAGGCATCCTCGAAGTCTCCGACTCGTTCCGGGTGCCGTGGCGTCCGGCGGTCAGCCCCACGGACACCGGGGTCCACCTCGTCCTCGACCTCCTTCGGCCCCGGAGTCTCGCGGAATCCGACGGGCTCGTCGGGTCCGGCTTGGTTGCGGGAGATGTGTCGGGCGTCCGGTCGTGGCACGTCGTCGTCCGAAACCATGGCGCGGAGGCCGGCCGAATTGCGAGCGCATCGGTGCTCCTCGCCTTCCGGACGTCCCCGGGAGCGGCCGACACGGATGGCGACGGCATCCTCGACGGCGTCGAGCGATCGACGACCCACACGCTCCCGGTGTCGCCCGACGTCGACGGGGACCTCCTGGCGGACGGCGATGAGATTGCGTCGCGCACCGTGCATTTTATCATCGATGGCGTCACGTATGACCGGACGATCCGCACGGACCCGTTCGACTTCGACACGGATGACGACGGGCTCCCGGACGGCCTCGAGCTCGTCCCGGGCGAAGGGATGCGCCCCTCGGATCCGCTCGACCCCGACACGGATCAGGACGGTCTCCTCGACGGTCCGGAGCGTCTGATCCACGGATCCGATCCCACCCTGACGGACACGGACGAGGACACGCTCTCCGACTTCGCCGAGGTGACCCCGCGCGAGTTCCGGGCGGAAATCGACGGCCTTGCGGTCGAACGGTCGGTCGTCACCTCCCCCATTTCACCCGACACGGACGCGGATGGCCTCCGGGACGACGAAGAGTGGGACGGGGTATCGAACGTTGGATTCCCTACCGATCCCTCGGATCCGGATACGGACCGGGACGGCCTCTCCGATTTCGACGAGATTGTGGGCCTGAACCGGCGGCCCACGAATCCCCTCCTCGCCGATACGGACGGCGACGGGGTCGTCGACGGACTCGATCTCTCGCCGACGGAGCTCTGGGATCCGCCGTGGAGGAACACCTTCGAACCGGGTCTCGTGCGATTCACGCAGCGGTTCCATGCACTCGGCGTCCACGCCGTCTCCGCGACGATCTGGACGTACAACATCGACGCGGACGCCTGCGTGTACCTCTCGGACCACACGGCCGACGCGACGCGGAGCAGCAACGACTCCATTGAGAACGTCCTCGCGCCCGCGACCATGAGCTACGGCAACTGCGATTTCTGGGAGCCGCGCCAGTATCGGTTCGAATACACCCACGACAGCCGTGCCTCGGACGTTGACTTCGTGAACGTCGCGGAGGTGCCGATCCGCGATGGCGCGGGCGAGCTGTTCTATCACGCCTCCATAGACATCCCGATCCGCCTCTCGAAGCCGCAAGACGTCATCGTGCAGTTCTCCATCCGGCCGGAGGCGGACCGTGGCGCCGAGCCGGAGGACGGGACGACCACCGTGCCGGCCTTCGTGTACTCGCTCTTCCGAGGGACCGACTTCCTCGCGGCGCCCCCGTTCTACCAGAACCTCGCCGTGGGCGCGGCGATCGACGACCACGCGTACGAGTTCCAGCTCCGGATACCGGAGGATGTCGCGACGGAGGACAACACGACCCAGGTCGATGGCATGCCAACCGCCACGCTCGTCCTCACTCCAGCCTGGCTTACGAGCGATGGAATCTCCGTGAGGAAAGACGCCCTGAACGTCACGGACGTGACCGTCGCGGCCAGCCTCGTTCGAGTTCAGGAGTCCGCGGAATTGGTTGTTGCGCGTCTCGCCACGGACATGCAGGCTCTCGAAGCCGCCTTGCCCGATTCGACAGAGACGCTTGTCACCGGCTTCTATTCGTTTGGATCATTCTCCGTCTACGTGTACCGAATGGGAGACCCGTTTGATTCAGAAGCGCCCGCTTCCGCGGATGCCGTATACATGCTTGGCAATTCCACCGAGGAGATCACTTCGTTTCAGGACACGATCACCTGGGCTCCCGAGGACGCGTGGTTCCGGACCTCCGCGGACGGCTTCGGTGTCGCCCTCAAAGTCTTCAAGATGATCCGCCAGGGCATTTCCATCACGAGCCAGCTCACGGCGAGCATGCTCTTCCCGGTGCTGAACGTCCCTTCGGGCGCGTTGGAAGAGATGTCCTTCGGCCGATCCACCTTCACGGTGGCGAAGCTAACGAACCTCGAGACGGGCCAGCCGTACTTTGTCATCGGCGAAACCGCCGTCGAGACTGTGAAATTGCGGGTAGCGCATCCGGAGATTCCTGGTGTGGATCTCACGGAGGTCCGGGTAGTTGAGCGTGAGATTCGTGGCGAAATCGTCGACAATATCGAAGATTCACGGTTGCTAACCGGCGTCAAGTACGCACAGCTCAGATCCGGCTTGCGAGGTGCAGCAGTGGGGGCAACCCTAGTGATATTCGGGAGCCAAGCGGTCTTGGCGTTCCGGGACGGGGACATCGTCAAGGGTACGGTTTACGTCCTCGCTGGTGCAACGGCTGTGTTCGGGGTTGTCCGGTCCGACGCCGTCCTTGTTAGAGGACTTTTCAAGGGTCGAATCTTCGGGGCTGGGATCAAGATTAGGTTGGGCGTTGCTGCAGCAATCGCTGTCGGTGGGATCTTGGCGTCCTATGAAGTCTTCCAAGCCAGTCAGACCGACAACCCAATCAAAAGACTCTCACATTACGAAAGCGCGGGGACCATCGTCGTCGATACGATCATCGCGGTCGTCCCCCTGTATGGAGCCGCTGCGATGCTTGGTTGGCAGCTCGGACTGACGATAACTGTTGGTGCCGAAGCTCTCCTTGGTGTTCTGCCTGATCCCCTCGCTCTGAAGATAGTCAGTACGCCTGGCAGTACGATTACGTTCCTGTTCGAGTATGTGTTCGGCAGCGAAATACCGTCGGACGTCGCAGAGGACGCGTTGATTCAACTCCTGAACTTTTTGGCTGACACCGCAAGGTTTGATAATTCGCTTGATCCTCCGGAACCAACAATACTCTTGGTGCCTTGAAATGGGATCGGCCGACCGGGCGTATCCACTCGTCCGCGCAGGCGACGTAGACGGTCTGAAGAGGGTTTATTCTGACGCGGGCGGGCTCATCACAGAATCAACCCTCTTCAGACCGTCTACGTCGCCTGCGCGGA
>VBMM01000087.1 GCA_005878415.1 Methanobacteriota archaeon | reverse complement strand
GGAGTCCGCTCGGTTGAATGCCCTGTCGGCGAGCCTCGCGACGACGCGACAGGACCTCGAGGGCCGCGAATCCGTGGTCGTGGGTGAAGCGGCGGGGCTCAAGGAGGATCGCCAGCGCTTCGAGTCGGATCAGAAAGACATGCTCGAGTTCCGACGGACGGTCGATGAGCGCGTCGTCGAAGTCGAGAAGGCGGAACACGAAGCGGCTGCGAAGGCCGAGGACCTCGCACGCCGAGAGGCGCAGATCCAGCCGACCGAGCTCGAACTCACGGCCCGCGAAGCCGCAGTGTCGGAGAAGGAATCGGACCTTCAAAGCCTGAAGGCGATCACCGACGCGGCCGCCCGGGAAGTCGCGGAGCGCTCGAAGTCCGTCGAAGAGCGCGAGACTGTGCTGTCAGAAAACCGCGTGGTCCTCGAGGAGGCGCGAGGTGCATTTGACGTGGAGCGAAAGGAATTCCAGCAGCGGACCGCCCAGTACGAGGACGAACTCCGACGCAGGCGCGCGGACCTCGACGGCCAGGCGAAGGACGTCGGCGAGGCGCAACTCCGGCTTGCCCATGACAAGGAGACGTTCGAGACCAGCCGCATGGAAAAAAATCAGGCGATCCTGTCCAAGGAGATCGAGCTGGAGGCCCGGGAACAGTCGATCCGGGAGAAGGAGGATGGGCTCCGCTCCCAGACGGAAGAGAACGGTCGGCGTCTGTCCGAACTCGCGTCCCGTGAGGAGATCTTGGAAATCGAGGGCGCCAGGATCGACAAGGCGCGCGCCGACTCCGACGCGCGGAAGGCTGAACTGAACGCGCTCACGAAGGAGCTCGATGCGAAAGCCGCACAACTGCGAGACGAAGAGGCCCACCGCGCCGAGGAACTCCGGACTTGGCAGAAGACGCTCGAGTCGGAGCAGGCCCTGCTTAAGGAGCAGCGGGAGACGTTCGAGAAGGAGATGTCGGACCTCCGATCCTCGTGGGCGGATCGCGTGATGCGCGTCGAGGAGCGGGAAGATGCCGTCAAGGACCAGCAGGAGAAAGCCCGGACGGACATGGAACGGATCACGAAGAACGACGAGGACTTGAGGCGTCGAGAGACCGCGACCGCCGAGGCGGCTCGGCAAGCTTCGGATCTGAAGGACAAGGTGGACGGGATGCTTCGCGAGGTCGAGCAGCGGACCCTCGAGGTCGATTCTCGGGAGCGCACAGTCCGCGAGGAAGCGGCCCGTCACGCCGTCGAGCTCACGGAACGGATGGAGGGCTTGAGGGCCCTCGAGAGCGAATTGGGCGTGCGGCGCTCCGAATTCGAGCAGACGGAGACCGCACGGACGCAGCAGCTCCAGCAGATGGAAGCCGAGATTCAAGAGACCGGACATGCCGCGGAAATGAAAGCCCGCGAACTCCTGGAACGCGAGACGCGGATCGCCTCCAGGGAGGAGACGCTCCGCGAGGCGGAGCAGCGGATTCAGCGGGAGCGCGGCGACGTTCAAGCGACCGCCCAGCAGCTGGAGACTCGGCAGCTCGAGCTGACGCACATGAAAGACCGGTACGAGGCCGAGGCCGCGCGGGTGCGTTCCGAGGCGGAAGCGACCCGCCAATCCCTCGCCGCGAAGGAGGCCGATCTGAGGGCCGAACGCGAGCGGATCGAGCGGGACTCAAACATGCTCCAGGAGACGCTCGGCGCGAAGGCGAAGGAACTGGCGGCCCGAGACAAGGCTCTCTCCGCGCAGGAGTTGGAGTTCCGGTCGGAGGAACAGGACCTCGAAGCCCGCCTCCGGGACCTCGAGACTACGGAGCGCCAGGCGGAGGCGACGGCGACGGAACTCTCGGCCCAGACGGGCGTCTTGAGCCGCCGAGAGCAGGACATCAACGAGCGCGCCGCGCAATTCGACCAGACGGTGAAGCGGTTCGAGTCGGACGCCGCAGAGAAGCGGCGCGAATGGGAGACGCTTCAGGGAGACATGAGGACGCAGCAGGCCCAGCTGCACGAGTCGTCAGAGTCGCGCGGGGCCGAACTGGCGAAACGTATGGAAGAAATCGATGCCCGCGAGCGCACGGTGCGGGCCGCCAGCGCCCAGCTCGATCTCGAACGGTCGAAACTCGAGTCGCAGGCGAAGGCCGCCGCGTCCAAGGCGAGCGAGGCGGATGCCGCGTGGCAGCGGTCGGAGGCTCGGATCGCGGATCTGAAGGAGAAGGAAGACGACCTCCTCCGGTCGCGACAGGGCTTCGAATCCGAGAGGTCCACATGGTCCGCGAAGCGCGCCGAGGAGCTGAAACAGCTCGAGGCGACGAGGGACGCGGCCGGTCAGCAGACGCAGCAGGCGGAGCGGCTCGTCGTCGAAGCCCAGCGTCGGGTGTTCGTCGCTCAGGAGGCAGAGAAGGCGGCGAAGCGTCAGGCGGACGAACTCGTCGCGCAGCAAGACCTCCTCGAGAGGCGCCGTGCGGATGCGGAGAAGGCCGAGCGGGACCTGCAGGTACGGATCGCCCAGGTCAACGAAGCCGCGCAACGATTCGCGACGAAGGAACTGGAGATCAATGCCGCCGTCAGAGACCTCGAGGCGAAACAAGGAAAGCTCGCGATCGCCGAGCGGGATACGGCCTCGGCCTCCGCAGAGATTCGGTCGCGGAAGGCCGCGCTCGATCAGGAATCGGCCCAAGTTGCGACCCTATCGGACCGATTGGCGACCCGGCAGAGGGAAATCGAGGCGCAGGCGGGCGCCTTGGATGCGAAAGGCGCACAGCTGTCGACGAAGGAACAGACGCTCACCACGGAGTTGCAGCGGGCCGACAATCTGATGGACGATCTCTCGAAGAAAGAGCGCGAAATCCGAGCGCGAGAGGATGCAATCCGGGCCGCGGAGGCGGACATGTCGAAACGGACCGTCAGCCGTTCGGCGAAAGAAGCCGAGCTCGGAGAAGGAATGCGATCCCTCGAACGATCACGGAGCGAGGTCGATTCGCAACGCGCACAAATCGAAGAGGACCGCGGCGTCAGCCTCGCCGCACGCGACGAGGCGGAGACGCTGAAACGGGACGCCGAGCGGCTCCGGGCCCAAGCGGACGGAATGCAAGCCGAGGTCACGAAGAACCTCCGATTCCTCCAGAAGAAGGCACTCGACGTGTTGGACCAAGAAGAGAAGATCCGCGGGCGCGAAGCGAAGATCGCGGAGCGCGAGCGAAGCCTCGACACGCGCCAAGAAATTTTGGAAGGCAAAGCGCGCGCCATCGAGTCGGACCGACAGGAAGTCGACGCGAAGACGGCGAGGCTCACGGCGGAGGTGGAGCGCCTGCGCGCGAAGGTCGCCGAGATGGAGAAGGTCGGTGGCCCGACCGGTGCTGCCATGGAAGACTGGAAGAAGGACGTCGAGAACCGGGTGAAGATCATCCAGAAGAAGGCGATGGAACTCCTCGACCGGGAAGAGAAGATGCGCAAGAAAGAGGAGGAACTCCGCGCCCTCGCCCAGCAGCTCGGCGTCAAACTCTGAACTCCCCCTTCGCGCCCGCGGGCGGCGGCCGGTGCTGGAGCAGAGGAACCTCGGCCGAGAGAAGTTTCTACTTCGAGCGACGCGACCGTGGCGCCTTTCGAATGGATGCATCGAAGTCGTCGATCAAGTCCTCCGTGTCCTCGAGGCCCGCGCTCACCCGGACGAGTCCTTCGGTGACCCCGCTCACCCGACGCTCCTCCTCCGTCAAGGGGCCGTGGGTCATCGAGGCGGGATGCTGGACCAGCGTCTCCGCGCCACCCAAACTCACGGCCAGGGTCGCGACCCGCACGGATTCGACGAACGCCTTCGCCGCGCGAAATCCGCCGCCGAGCTCAAAGCT
>VBMM01000086.1 GCA_005878415.1 Methanobacteriota archaeon | reverse complement strand
AGTTCCTTCAGCTCCGCCTCGAGATCCTCCGGTGGTTTCGCGACTCCCTCGCCGCCCTGCGTCGTCCGCACCCACTCCACGCCCACACCTTGCGCCATCCCGCGAGGGGCATTGCGGACCTCGCGCGTTAATCTTTTGGCGCGTCGCGTTCGCCGTCGCGACGTTCTCAGACTCGATAGCCTGCGTGAGAATCAAGGAAAAGCGGCGGCGCAGAACCCTTAAATAGGGTGGACTTCCCATAGCAGCGCTCGAGGCGACCCATGGCCGTCAAGACGAAGTCGGACCGAGGCCCGGCCGGGACGCTGACCGTCGACGACCTCACGCGGGCGATCAAGAACTCGATCGACCGGACCGGCATGAAGGAAGAGGAGGCCCGGGCGATGGCCCAGCACGTCCTCAACTTCTTCGGCTACTCCGAGCGGATCATCGACAACGTCCTGGAGCCGGAAGACCGGGACGCGTTCTACATGCTCGAGGACTCCGGCATCCTCACGACGGAGCGGGAGGAGACGACCCTCTACGACGGACGGGAATGGCGGATCCACTACTGGATGTTCCGGAAGGAGCGGATCGCCGAGCTCGTCGAGGCGCAGAAGGCGAAGGAAGAGGCCGAGAAGATGGGCTCGATCTACGACGACGTGCCCGACGACTTCTGGGCGTCCCGCAAGGAGAAGCCCGCGTCGCCGCCGTAGGCGTCAGCCGAACGCGAGCTGCACCGCGCCGCCGAGGCGGCGCACGATGTCCACCGCGAGCGAATGCGGCAGCATCATCCGCCCGTCCCGGAACGGGAACGCGAGGTCGAACTTCTCGAGGTCACGCAACGCCTTGGCGGCGAGCGCGTCGGCGAGGACCGCGCTGTCGGCCGAGTCGCCCGACACGAGGAGCGTGATCGGCAGTCGCAGGGCGTCGGCCTCGCCCGGCGCGAGGACCTCCGCGATGCGTTCGAGGACCGCCCGGTCGAACGGGTGTTCGTCCCCTTCCCGGGTGCGGCACGCGGGGCTCGCCTCGCCGAGGAGCCGCGCGACGCTCTTCTTCTCGACGACGAGCCCGGCGTTCAGCCGGCCCAGCTCGAAGGCGATCCAGCGATCGACCCGCCCCGGGCTTTCCATGGCGCCATCCGAGGCCGGTCTCCGTTGAAAACCTTTCCCCACACGAAAGGCTTTTTGCGGGAGCGGGCCCATCCGCCCCCCCGGGGCGGGAGGCGTTGTCGGCGTCGATTCTCTGTCCGAGATGCGGGTTCGGGAACGAGGCCGGGTGGACGTTCTGCACGAACTGCGGTGCCGCCTTATCGGCGCCCGCCGCGCCGCCCTCGGGCGCGCCCCCTCCCGCCTGGACGCCGGGCTACGGGGGGCCGCCGGCGCCGGCGTACCCCCCGACGACGGCCTATCCTCCGTATCCCGCGTACCCGCCGTACGCGTACGGCCCCCCGCCGTGGGAGGCGGAGCGCCGGAAGCAGATCAACTGGACGAGGTCCGGCATCCTCGTGCTGCTGATCGGCGCCCTGCTGTCGTGGATCCCGAAGATCGGGGGGATCGGCGGGATCTTCACGCTGATCGGCGCGATCCTCGTCATCATCGGCCGGAAGGCGTTCGGCACGGCGCACCGGCGCAATGTCGTGGTGTCGATCATCCTCTTCTTCGTCGGGATCGCGGTCGCCATCGTCGGCGCGGTCGTCGTCGTCCTCGTCGCCGTGGGGGACGTGATGCCGGGGATGACCGAGGCGCAGCTCACGGCCCTCCTCTCTGGCGCCTTCACGAACCTCCTGATCGTGGTGGCCGCCGGCACGTTCATCGCCGGGCTGGCGTCCGTGTTCTTCACGTACGCGTTGCAGGAGACCGAGGGCCGCGTCATCCTCTGGGCCGCATACGGGGCGACCGTCGGCGTTCAGATCGCGATCCTCGTCGCGACCCTCCCGCTGGTCCCCACGATTGCGGCCCAGGTGGCGCACCAGATCGTCACGACGGGCACGGTCGACTCCACGGAAATCTCGGCTGCGGTGGAAGGGGCGTCGACGTGGCTGTCCCTCCTGAACGCCATCCCCGCGGTGCTGTACGCCGCGGCGAACTACCTCGCCTGGACTCGGATCCACAAGGGTGAGATCCCCGCGCCGCCGACCGCTCCGACCGCCGCTCCGACCGCCGCTCCGCCGGCGCCTCCCCCGGCGCCGCCCATCAACCCGGTCTGACGTCGGCTATTTCTTCTTCGAGATCACGTGGGTCACGAAGAACTTCTGCCCGTCCTGGTTCAGCGCGAGCGCGTCGTGGTCGTGGTTCATCCAACGCATCTTGACGCACCGTAGGCGCAGCTGGACTTCCGCATCCCCGACCTCGACCTGTCGCAGGTTCAGGATGCCGTCCGCGAGGAAGTCTTCCCCCCACTGCGCGAGCCGCGTCGAGCCGAACGGCGTCTCGGAGATCAGGAACGTCGTCAGGCCGAGCTCCTTCAGCGAACCGAGGAAGTGGAACATCTCCCTCCGGGGCGTCTTGACCTCCGAGAGCGTGTAGAGCGCCTCGAGGCTGTCGAGCGCGAGGATCTGATACCCGCTCGAGCTGACCGCCTCCTTGATGATCTCGAACAGGATCGTGAACCAGTCCTTCGATGTCCATGTCCTGTTCCAGGCTGACGTAGAGCGACTTCGTGCCCCTCAGCCGCGCGTTCTCGTGCATGAGCCAGAGGATGAGCGACGTCTTCATCGTGCCCGGCGTGCCGGCCACGAGGATCGTGCTGCCCTTCGGGATGCCGCCGCCGAGTGCACGGTCCAGACCGTCGACATACGTCTCGAGAAGGGGGACCTCTACGTCCATCGCATCCGCACGACGAGGTCCACGTTATAAAGCCCTGGCGTCCTCGTTATCGAGGGAGATATTCACCGGTGAAAAGTATGGAATCCGCCGCTCGCGCGAGAAGGAATGCTTTTGTAGGCCAGGCTCGTTTCGGAGCCCGCGAGAAGGGATGGGCAAGCGGGACGAGGCAGCCCTCAAGCTGCTCCGCTGGGAGCTGGAGGGCCACGGCAAGATCGTCATGCAGGCGATGTTGCGCCACCCCGACAAGAGCTTGGCCGACGCGGTCGAGCTGATCGAACAGGAGATCCCCGCCTTGTCTGCCCACCACGGGTCCCCGGAAATCCCGATGCCCGAGGCCCGGCGGCCGCGCGCGTCGACGGAGCTCGACGCGTTGAGCCAGGAGTTCCAGACGTTCCGGCACCTCCTGCACCCGAGGGAGGCGAAGGAGTTCGAGGCGGCGCTCCGGGAGCTGGCGCGGACGCAGGACCGCGAAGGCTTGGCGGCGCTCCGCCGGCGCCTGCGGTCGCTCTCGCTCCAGGCGGCGTTCTGGTCCGATCTCGCCCGGGACAAGGAGTCGAACGCGCTCGCCCTCGTGATCTTGAGGCGGGGCCGCGAGGTCCTGGCGAAAGCCGGCGCGACCGCGTACCTGGACCAGCCCGAGGTCGCCGACATGGTCCGTCGGGAGTCGGGGCGGCGCTCGAAGGGCACGTACGTCCTGCACCTGCCGGTCGGCCGGCTCGTCGTGATGACGGGCGAGGACACGTCGATCGCCGCGCTGTTCCGGCGCGCGCCGGGGAAGGACGTCGTAACGGTCCTCGTCAAGACGGTCGAGGCGATCGAGGAGAACCGCGCGGCCGCGACGAAGACCTTCGGCAACGAGGCCCTCGCCGGAAAATACGCGGAGGCGCTCCTCAAGCTCCTCCAGAAGACGTCACTCTGAGATCGCCCGCGTGATCTGGAAGCGGCCGTCGTTCCGCGTGAGCGCGTAGTACCCGCGCTCGTGCCGCGCCCGGCGCATCTTGACGCACCGCAGCCGCAACTGGACGTCCGTCTCGCCTTTCTCGAACTGGCGCAGGTACAGGATCCCGTCGGCGAGGAACTCCTCCTCGAACGCCGTCAGCTTGCCGTTCGACCCGGACGGTACCTCGGAGATCAGGAAGCACGTCGACTTAAGCGACTTGAGGAAGCCGAAGAAGTGGAACAGCTCGCGGCGCGGGTTCGCCAGATGGCTGAGGCTGTACAGCGCCGCGAGGCTGTCGACCGCGACGAGGTCGAACCCGTTCACCCGGACGCGCTGGTCGATGTACTTCTGCAGGACGTCGAGCCAGTTCTTCGACAGCTCCTCGTCCTTGTGCTCGAGCCGGATCCGGCCGATGTCGAGGACGTACAGCTCCATGTCGTCCAGGCCGGTCATCCCGAGGTCCGTCATCGCGGCCCGGAGATCCTCCTGGCTCTCCTCGAGCGAGATGTACAGGGCCTTCGAGCCCGCCTTCACGTTCTCGTAGAGGATCGAGAAGGTCAGCGCCGTCTTCATCGTGCCCGGGGTCCCGGCGACGAGGACGATGGAACCGCGGGGGATGCCGCCGCCGAGGGCGTCGTCGAACCCTTCGACGTAGGTCTTGAGACGGTCCATGGACGGCCCGCGAACGAGCCGGCTCTCGCTATAAAGGGGTGCCGCGGAGATTATCACTCGCGGAAAGAGGCGTCCGCACACCCCACCGGAAGGTTCATCCCTCCACCGATATCTACCTCTAAACAGAGGTAGAACGGAGGTCCTGGATGCGGGTCGGCTGTGGTCTCCGCGTGCGGCGGATCGACGGGAACGAGTACCTGTACTTCTGGCACTACGAGCGGCGCGACGGCCGGAGCGAGAGGCGCGAGGACTACGTCGGGCCGGCGCGCGGAGCCGGGTCACGTCGGGAGGCCGCGAAGAAGCTCCTCGCCTACCACCGGAAGGTGCAGTCGGACCTCGCCGCGCGGATCGCGCGGCTCGAGCGGACTGCGTAGGGCCACCGAAGCCGATGGAGATTCCGGGGGACTCCTACCTCTGAACAGAGGTAGAAATACCTGGGCCTCCTCGGGCTCCGCTCCGGGGTTACCTATATCCGAGGGTCGTTCCTACGCGGCCCGATGGCCCTCGAGGCAATCGTGCAGGCGCTCTGGTTCTTCCTCCCCGCGTACGTCGCGAATCCCATGGCCGTCGTCTTCGGCGGGGGAACGCCGATCGACTTCGGGCGGACGTTGCGGGACGGCGATCGGATGTTCGGCGACGGGAAGACCTGGCGCGGCCTCGTCGGCGGGACGCTGTCCGGCGCGGTCCTCGGCTTCCTCCTCTCCGTGCCGTTCAATCTCTTCACCCCGGGATCGAGCTGGTCCTTCGGATCGTACGCGGAAGCGTCCTTCGCCTCCGCGCTCCTCGCCCTCGGCGCGCTCCTCGGAGACCTCGGCGGGGCGTTCATCAAGCGTCGGATGCACAAGCCTCGCGGCGCCAAGGCGCCTCTTCTCGACCAATACGACTTCGTCGTCGGCGGACTCCTCGTCAGCCTTGCGATCCCGACGTGGTCGATCCCTCGATTCTACGAGGGGGACGCGCTCCTCGGCCTCCTGGCCATCATCGTTATTACGCCGGCCCTTCATCGGGCCGTGAACCTCGTCGGATACCGGATGGGGAAGAAGCATGAGCCCTGGTGAGATCGACCGCGCGCGGCTCGTCACGGCGCTCAAGGCGTCCGGCGCGCTGCAGATCGGGACCTTCACCCTGGCTTCGGGCAAGACGTCCTCGTACTACGTCGACATCAAGAAGGCGATCACCCGGCCGGACCTGTTGCGCACGATTGCGGACGGCATGGCGCCGTACGCCCGGGACGCAAATCGGATCGCGGGCGTCGAGCTCGGCGCGGTGCCGATCGCCGCTGCCGTGAGCCTCGCGACCGCCAAGCCGTACATCATGGTGCGCAAGGCGGCGAAGGAGCACGGGACGAAGCACGACTTCGAAGGGGATCTCGAGAAGGGCGATCGCGTCTTGTTCGTCGAGGACGTCGTCACCACGGGCGGCACGCTTCGGGCCGCGATCGAGCGGATGCGCACCCACGGCGCACGGATCGACGACTGCGTGTGCGTCGTCGACCGGGACGAAGGCGGCCGCATGCTGCTCGCGGAGATCGAGGTGCGGCTGCACCCGCTCCTCCGCTCCAGCGATCTCCTCGCGGGTTCATGAGCCCCGAGTCACGCAAACGCCATCCGTCGAGTCGACCTACGGGACGCATGGACTGCCCGGAGTGCGGCGGCTCAATGGACCGCGGCTACCTCGTGGCGGAGAGCCTCCTCGGTGGCGCGAAGTGGACGGCCCGGAAGACGAAGCTCGCGGCCGGAGGGCAACGGCTCGTGGACCCGGATGGTTGGGGAAACGTGTACCTCCCGGGCTTCCGCTGCTCCTCGTGCCGAATCCTCTCCCTCCGCTACTGAGAGGCACTTTCGGCCAGCTCTCCCCTCTCCTCCTTGATACGCCGACGTCCCGATGTCCCGGCGAAGGCACGATGGACGCGACCGCCACCGCCTGTGAGACTCGGCCTGGCCTCCCTGCGGCCCTCACGGTCACGCAGCTCGCCCGCGTGATCCGCGAGACGGTCCGCGGGAACCCGATCCTCTCCCGGATCCTCGTCCGCGGCGAGGTCAGCAACCTGCAGCGCGCGCCGGCGGGCCACGTCTTCTTCAGCCTCAAGGACGCGACGTCGCAACTCGCGTGCGTCCTCTTCCGGGACGACGCGGCGGGGCTGGGCTTCGACCTCGAGGACGGCATGGACGTCGTCG
>VBMM01000085.1 GCA_005878415.1 Methanobacteriota archaeon | reverse complement strand
CCGATGAGCGGTCGCATCTTCACGTTGTAGCTGCCGTCCTCCAAGAAACGCACGGGCCCGACCGACCGGACGGTCGTCGTGTACATGGTGTACGGCGGGGGGATTCGTCCCTCCCGAATAAGATTTGCGTCTCGCTAGCTCACGCTTCGTACGCGACCGGATCCTCGACGCCGACGGCCGCGAATGCGGCGCGCCGCTCCTTGCACGACTCGCACGTGCCGCAGTGGATGTCCCGGTCCCAGTAGCACGACCACGTCACGTCGAACGGCACATGCATCGCGAGGCCGAGGCGGACGACCTCCTCCTTCGACTTGCCGCTCAGCGGCACGAGGATCTGCACGGGCGATTTGTCGTACGACCAGAGGCTGAGGTGGAACACGCTGTTCAGGAAGTTGAAGAACTTCGGACTCGCGTCGGGAAACGACTCGGGGTCAATCCCGTTGTGGCCGCCCACGATGTACCGGACCGCATCGAGCTCCGCGTAGTAGCCGGCGAGGGCGTAGAAGATCAGGTTGCGACCGGGGATGTAGCCCTCCGGGGAGTCGAGGAGCAGGCGGTTGGCGATCCCCTGCTGGCGGAGGTCATCGACCTCCTTCAGGAACGGAAGCTCCACGTGGCGGGCGTTTTCGACGCCGACCTGCTGGGTGAGGGCGGTGATTGCCCCGTGCTCCCGCTTCGGCCGACCGAAGTAGTCGAACGTCAGCGGTCGGAGGTCCCAGCCGCGGGCCTTCGCCCACCACAGGGTCACGGCGGAGTCGATGCCGCCGGAAAGGAGGACGATCGCGCGCTCCATGCGTCATGCCGCCTTCGGAGGGCCTCGCCGGAGTCGGGGGGACCCGCGGAAGGGAGCCCGCGGAGCCATAAATATCTGTCCCAGGGACGACCGGGCTCGATCCCGTCGTGGCTACTCGGCCGGCGGCGGGGGCACGTGATACGGCTGCCACAGGACGGAGAGCTCGTCCTCGATCCCCTCGATTGCTTCGCCCGACCAATGCATGAGCCGCGCGCCATACCGGTCCTGGAGCACCGCGAGGAGGTGCCGCAGCCGGTGGACGATGTCTTCGGTCTGACCGGCCTGCACGAGCACCGCCGCGACGAGCCCGCTATCGTTGCACATCACGAACCGGTGGTCCCCCAGCGTGACCTCGTGGACCTCGCCATCCCGCTCGGAGAACGCCTCTCGCACGAACGACGAGATGGCGGAGATCATGCTCCCGACCACGTCGCGGTCCTTGTCGGACATCAGGCTCCGGGACATGTGCTTGATCAGGAGCCCGTTCTGGCCGATGAGGAAGACTTCCTCGATCATGGGTTCCGGTGGGACCTCGACGACGAACTCGGTCGGCGGCGGAGGAGGCGGGGCGAGCGGCACCTCGACGGCCTTCATGACCGGGGTGAGCTTGGCGGCCCGCGGCGGGGCGGCCTTCTTGACCGGCGCGAGGTGCCAGACGTCCGAGGAGGCCCACGCGAGCGCGAGCCCAGAGACGATAGCGAGCACCCAGCCCGTGAGGGGCGTCCACGCGAGGAGCGTACCGTTTGAGGGGTTGTACGTCTGCCCCCGGAACTCCGGGATCCCGCTCCCGAGCGTCGGCAAGTCTGCCGTCGCTGCGGGTGGGAGCGTGAAGACGATGGCGAAGGTCGCGTACAGGATCGATGCGCACGCGCCGAGGAACGCGAGGCCCGCGAAGATCCCCCGGATCCGTTTCCAATACGACACGGCCGATAGGGCCACGCCGCCGAACGACGCGAGGATCCCGAGCAAGAAGAACTGCGCGAACTCGCCGTATACGTGGGCCATGTTCGGTTGCGAGGCGGCGAGTTCGGCGTACGAGTAGTCCTGGGTCACGGTTTGGCCGGAAGTCTTGTTCGTCAACTCGTGATGGGCCGAGAACAGGCCGTACTGCCACACTTCGCGAGCCTGCGTGGTATCGAGCCGCCACTCCCACGTCGGCTGACCGAAGACGGCGAGGGCCAAGGCGATGGCTACCCCTGCCGCGGCGATGCCCGACCAGACGGACATACTCGAAAATTTGACGCCGCCATCCGGTTAAGAGCCCTCCCATGTGGTTATCGGCACTGACACGAAGAATCAAGGTTGAGAACCGGCCTCAGCGGTCTTTCCACGCCGGATCCCGCTTCTCCAAGAACGCCCGGACGCCCTCCTCCTTGTCGTCCGACGCCATCGCGAGGGCGAACAGGCTCTGTTCGTACCGAAGGCCCTGATCGAGCGGCAACCGGGAAGAACCGCGGACCGCGGCCTTCGCGAGGCGCACCGCGAGAGCGCTCTTCGAGCCGATCTTCTCCGCCATTTCGAACGTCCGTGGCTCGAGGCGGGCGTGCGGCACGACCTCGTCCACCAGGCCCAGGCGCGCGGCCTCGGCCGCATCGATCCTCTCGCCGGTCAGCGTGAGGCGCAGGGCGTTTCCCATGCCGACGAGCCGCGGGAGGCGTTGGCTGGCCCCGCCGCCGGGGATGATCCCGATGTTGATCTCCGTCTGGCCCAGAGTCGCTCGCTCCGATGCGATCCGGATGTCGCACGCCATCGCAAGTTCGAGGCCGCCGCCGAAGCAGTAGCCGTTGATCATCGCGAGGATTGGTTTCGTCGTCCGGTCCACGGCGTCGTAGAGGGTGCCATGCTCGTACATTCGCCATTGTTCGATTGCGGTACGACCGTGGAACTCGTGAATGTCTGCGCCTGCAGTGAAGGCTTTGTCCCCGGCACCGGTGAGGATGATTGTCCGCGTCTCGGGGTCGGCGTCGAGATCGTGGAGCGCGCGGACCAATTCGGCTTTCAACACCATCGACATCGCGTTGAGTTTGTCCGGGCGATTCAACGCGACGACCGCGGTCGGGCCCCGGCGAGTGACGAGGATCGTCTCATAGTTCATGGGATCGGCGTGGGAACGCCACGGCGCGGCTTGAGGCCTTGCTTCGCGGTTAACCTTGATTAAGGTTGTTTCGTACCGAGCCGAGCGGTCAGATCCGACGGTCCAGGATGTGGACGGTGGTCTCGAATCCCATCCTTTGCCAAAAGCGCATGCCGAGGTCGTTCCGTGCGTGCGTGTAGAGCTCCACGCGATCGACCCGGCGCGCCCGACACCATTCGAGCGCTGCGTTCACCAGAGATTCGCCGACCCCACGGTTCCGGTGGGCCCCTTCGACGAACGCGTCGTAGATGTGTCCGTACGGCCAGCGCTCGAACACCTTGGGTCGGGTGAGGATCGCCGCAAGGAGGAAGCCGACCGGTACTCCGTCGACTTCGGCAACGAGGCATAGGCGGTCCGTGCGTCCGATGTGCCCGCGCACGAAGCGACGCCACTCCGTTTTCCATCCGCGCGCCAGTCGATGCTCGGGTCCGCCAAGATCCACGTGGAACTCTGCGAGTTCCTTCCACATTCGGGCGAGGGCATCCAGGTCTGCGATTCGGCCGGCCCGGATGCGCGGATCGCTTGACACGAGTCCCGCGACAAGGCTTCCTCGGCCTAAGCCCTTCGCCCGCCTGCGGTCAGGAGGTCATTTGCCCTGGAACGTGGGCTTGCGCTTCTCCAGGAACGCGCGGAATCCTTCTTTCGCGTCGGCCATCGCGAAGAGCCGGTTTTGCAACTCGCGCTCGAGCGCGATCCCCTCGTACATCGGCATCTCGATCC